>JBAZFL010000010.1:0-19334 GCA_041653455.1 Clostridia bacterium | reverse complement strand
TGACGCTTAACCAGACTGATATATGGATTTTCTTTTTATATAATAAACCTAAAATTGGCACAATTATTATATACAGAACAGTAATGAAGCCAGCTTTTCCGACAGTAGTATATTGTAAACCAGCCATTTGACAGTAGTTAGCAGCAAATAGTATAATGCCGCATACTGTTCCGGATATAAGAAGGTTGTTTTTTTCAGATTTTGTCCCATTACCAAGAAAACGGAATTTTCTAGTATGCTTAATATCAGTAACAAAGATGAAGACTCCTAAGACAAACACTGCAAGTATAAATCGAGTTGCAGTAAAAGTATGAATTCCCATTGTATTAAGACCTATTCTTTGTGAAACAAAAGCAGAACCCCATATGAAGGATGTCAGTAATAGCATTAATGAGCTTTTAATCTTCTTTTTTGATAACTGGTTATTATCACTCATGTGTAACTTTAGTAAATATACCTTCCTTATCATATGATATATGGTAGAGAGAAATAACAGCATACCATCCGTTGTCAAAACTTCTCTCGGATTTTGCAATGTAAAAGAAACCATTATCAAAAGAATATAATCCTTCCTGTCCGACTGGAAAATGAAAACCGGGTGTTTTACATCGTTTTTTTGTTATATCTTTCAATTGCAATGTTTTCTGCATCTTTTGCGAAATATCATCATTTATCTTTTTCATAATAGGTTTTTTAGCTCCATCTATAACGAAATATGAGTAATTGGGAAACTGCTCCTTGATTCCTTTATATACAGCCATCAGCCAGTCTTTAGTGTAATTATCATATTCAAGATTCTGTACGCCGAAATTCGTATTTCCAGTATAAATGAAGTATTTATCAAGAAATGAAGCAGGTCCGATAGTATGAAAAGGATTATCTGAAAAAAGCTTGCTTTTATCAATTATTTCACACAAACGATATTTCAGGATAATCTGATAATCATTTAAATCTCTTTCGCTATTTTTGTATATTCCATAGGCAGTATATATGCAATTGAATATTCCGTCATTATTTTCAATGTCAGGAGCAATACAAGTACCATCAATTCCAGAACAGCCATGATACTTGTTTATATAGTCATATGTACATTCCTGGATGAAAGATGTCCTCAATATATCCGTTTTGCTTGCATCTATATCTTTTTCATTAATTTTGTTGCCGTCATAAATTGCTATATAAAATGAATCAGGAATTACTGCTTCTGTTTTGAGGTGTTTTTTTATGGAAGAGCCGATAGAATCATTCTTGATTTCTAAAGATCCGTATATCAGGCCGCTTTCTTCATCAATATCAATACATCCGAGGTGACCGATCCATCCTTTTACAGAACCTAACATGTTGCCTTCTAAGTCACATTTTACAAGTTCAGTTGTAAAGGAAAGATATATATGTCCCTTTTTCTTGTCAACTGCAATACCTTGAACATGTCCGCCAAAACTGACAGGACTTTTAATACATATAGGGAATCTTTGTATAAAACTCAATCATTGCCCCCTTTGAAGCATTCAATTACAGTCATGGTTTCTTTTGAAGAAAGTATGCACTTTTCTCTCATGCTATAAGGAAGTAAGAAATAATCACCTTTTTTAATAAGTTTAGATCCTTTGTTACAGGTAACTATACCGCTACCATCAGTAACGAAATAAATACAAGGTCCCTGTTTAAGCAGTGTGCTATCAGCTTTTATTTCTATTCTGTTGACTCTGAAACAATTCGTATATCTTTTGTCGATTAGGGATTCAATCTTAATATTTTTCTTTTCCGAAATATCAGCAGGCTGGATTTTCGAAATATTGATTGCACTTCTTCCAGATATAGACATATCAAAACAGCTAAGAGCAGTATTCTTATCCAAACCCATATACATTTCATAATCGTTAAGCTTGTAATCATCACACCAAGCTTCTGGCTGTATGGTAAAATCGGTCGGCTCCTGGATTTCAAGTATAAGGCATCCGTAGCCTATTGCGTGAACAGCTCTAGCAGGTATAAAGTACACATCTCCTTTTTTAACTTCATGCTTTATAATCAGGTCTTCCATTGCTGATTTGTCTTCAATGCTTCTATCAACTGCTTTTACGAGGTCTTCTTTTGAGATTCCTTCCTTGAATCCGAAATAAATGCAGGAACCAGGCCTTGTGTCAAGGATTATCCATGCTTCAGCTTTACCATATATGCTGTTGAAATGCAATTTTGAGAAATTTCTGTCCGGATGAACCTGTACAGGCAGCCGTACAGCGCTGTCAAGGGCTTTTACCAATATACCCATATCAGTATCAGGTCCGAGTATTTCATGTCTGTATTCATTAATAAGGTCATCAAGATAAATTTCAGTATTACGAATTCTGGAAATGCCTTCTTTAGGACCTTTGCTTATCTTGTTTAATGCATGTACTGTTGATGCAATCCATTCTTCTGGAAAATTGCCGTCTTCTGGCGGATCATTAAAAAGACCGCTGAAAAGGATTCCTCCTTTATATACCCTGAAGACTCTGTTTCTTTCGAAAAATATTGGGTTGTCAAGAAGCTGTTCGATTTCTTTATTCATTGTTTCCCTCAAATCTGATAATATTCTGAGCTTGTTCTATTGTTTTAAAATGACCTGTTGCAGTAAGGGCATACAAGGCAGCACCATAAGCAGCTTCTTCTGTATTTATTGGGACAAAAAGTGGCATTGCAAATGTTTCTTCCAGTATTTTCTTGAGTATGGGATTTTTACGTATACCGTTTCCAGAACCGATTAACCTTTGTCTTTTCTTTGTATCAATTTTTTTTGCTTCACTAAACATAAAATATAGTTCATCAATAATTCCTTTTAGTGTGGCATATGTCAAATTTGAAGCTGTGAAATTGTCTGCAGTAAGGTTTGAAATACAGGCTTTCAATGACGGGTCTTTTCTTGTTCCGCAAAAGAGGGTGGAGAAGATAACTGCTGAAGACGAAGTAGTACCTAAAGTATTCAAAAGCATAAATCCGTACATGTCACTAGGGATTGGCAACCCTGCCATCTTTATGACATCCTCATAAAAATCCTTTAGAATCGCAAAAGCTCGTCCCCCGCATAATGATGCACCAACAAATATATGACTGTTTCCAGATAATGGACGTATTTCCATATTCGAAATATCTGCATGATTTAATGCTGTTTTAAATGATAGTTGGCTTCCTGTTCCGATATTCACAAGTATATCATCATCACATCCTGAGCCTATGAATCCAGCTTGATTATCCCCGATGGCCACACAAACAGGTATCTTGCCTTTGTATCTTCCTAAAATAACAGGAAAGTTAACAACATGTGGAAGAATATTCTTACTTATTCCTGCTTTTTTTAGGGCTTCTTCGTCAAATTTATTATTCTTTAGATCGTAAAGACCCAGCGAATGAGCATCTGATGAATGCAGAGTGATTTTATCAAAATCCGCTAAGCAACATGCAATATATCCGTGAATAGTAGCAATATAGTCTGCATTATAATCAATATTATTGTTTTTATGATAATACAAAGTTGTCAGTCCGAATCCGGAAGCCATTCTGTAACCGGTCTGCTGTGTAAGCATCGCGGCATATGAAATATCGCTATCTTTATATATCATATCGCCAGAATCATCCTGCCATGTGAAAAGAGGACTTGCTATGCTGAAATCATTCTTTAAATATACTATTCCATGCATTTGCCCGGTTACACCTATGCACTCAACTTCCTTATATTTATCAAGGGCGAGATTAACCAGATTATATGCTTTGTTTTTTATTGCTGAAGCATCCTGCATCCTGGTGGTTTTGTTATTTATGCTGATGAAAGTATCATTAGCAGTATTGAAACTTTCAAGACATTTGCCTGAATTGCTATCGATAACAGTTACACATATCTTACTTGTACCTATGTCTAAACCCAAAGCAATCATAATATTCACCTATATTGAAGTGGAATTTGGATCCAGCCTTGTAATGATGTCATTCTGTATGGCGGGGGAAAGATCTAAAAAATTAACAAAAGTCCCATGAATCCTCATTATATACACGCCATTTGGGGCATATTTTTTCGGGTCTGCAAGTACTTTTTTCAAAGTATCAGCAGTTGTAACATTTACATACAGATAATATGGACATAATGCTTCATTCATATCATTAAAAAATAAAGGTGATATTATTCTTTCTTTGAACTGAAGGCCTTTCTTTTCATATGAGTCAGCCGTAAAATATTTAGGATCTATACCGAAATGTGATGCATAACCTCCATTCATTTCTTTGAAAGGCAGATTCATGCAAGATAGAATCCTGAAACCCAGTCCCATTGTAGCTTCTCCATATAATGGGTCTATACCATATCCAAGCATTTCACGCGATGCTCTTCCGTCTGGAGTTGCTCCAACCCAATATCCATAAAGCAGATGAGTTGATGGTGTAGACCAGTCAGCACGGAATCTGTTACCAAGATAATTTTTCATTGATTTTATATAATCAGATATTTTAATTGAAATTTCCTGTGCAAGCAAATCAGGACTCGGTATGTTATTACCATACTTGGGAGCTTTTTTGAGAAATGCTCTAATATCTGGGTCATGTATAAAATTGTCTTTTATTGCGTCAATGAGTCTGTCAGGATTATTTGGATAAGCTTTCAAATATTCTTCAATGGCCATTATTGAATCAGTAACAACAGACAAACCGTGAATTAAACAGCCGCTTGCATTATATCTAGTACCTTGATTTTTAATATCTCTCATGTCATAGCCGGTCTCAAGACCTCCCATGAAGCTTGACAGGAAGGGGACTGGAAGTTCAGATAAAGCTATTGATGCTTTATTTGCTGCATCAGCCATATGTCCAATATAGTATTTTGCATCTTCATAAAAATACTCTTTTATATTTTTCAGTATCTCATTATTGCTTGCTGTTCTCGTTCTTCCAAGTAATTCATCTGATATCAGAGAATGTCCGTTGTTTATTGTCATTTCAAATATTTTTCCAAGATTAAGCCAGCTGTTAGTAGTATTACCGTTATCTTTACCCATAATAAGCGGTTCCTGACAACCTGCGACTGAATAATCCTCAAGGTCAGATTTCTCAATACCTGCTTTCGTAAGTACTTCAAAGACCGACTCATCGTTAAATAATGAGGGTGTAAGGCATCCAGGAGTAAAGAAAAACCTGCCAAGCTCCTCATAGAGTTTTGAAGGAGAATTCTTATGAAGTTTGACAGACAAAATAGGTTGAGGAAAATTCATTGCATAGTATGCATCTAAAAATGCATATGTGCACAAATTGGTCAGATCCTCACCATCATTGGATTTGCCGCCTAGAAGAACATTCTGGGATATTGCCCATGACCTGTCGCCGACATTGTAGAATACAAGAAAGTGTTTGAAGAGGCTTGCAGCTTCTTCTCTGGAAAGGTTTTTTCTATATGGTTCGAATATCCTGTCTGCATTGCCGACAGAAAATGCAAATGGGTTAGGTGCCTGTTCTAAACACATTACCTGCCATAACAAAAGAAATGCCTGTATAGCTTCAAATAGATTTTCAGAAGGCAAATATGGAACTTTCCTCAAAGTGCTCTCGAGTAATTCGAGCTGTTTTTTTCTTTCCTCTGAAGCTGAATCTGCTTGAGATTTTGCTATGTCTGCATACCTGTTTGCAAGCAGAATAACACATTCAAGAGTAAGTTTCATTGCTATTAAGTTGTTTCTCTTCTCTTCATTAATTTCAAGTCTTATTGATTCCTCAGTTTTTTCGATAATCCCTTTTATCCCATATTTCAATGCAGGACGGAAATCAGGTATTACATGTCCGGTAACCTGTTCAATAAAAAATATGACTTCTTTAGTATATTGTTCATATTCATCATAAACTTTGGTAAGTTTCCTGACGAATTCAGTGTTTTTCGTGAAATCCTTGACTTTGGCAATTCTTTCTGTAGTGAATTCTGCATTTGGCTCGATATCATCATATATCGCGGTAGGATCACAATATCCCGAAAATGTCTCCACTTCGAATGAAGGATTTATTAAAGCATATGACCTGGCAAATGAATCTCTTTGAGTTCCTGCGAAAACATTATGCTCACTGATGCTTAACGGTATATTCATTATTATGTTTTTGAGCTCATGAGCTGCACGTATTTCTCTGGATAATCCTGTTAAATACTTCTGAGCATCACAGACTATCTCACGGGCGAGAAACCATCCGTCAAGCCTTTTTAGGCTGCGTTCTTCTTTGAAAAGCAAAGAAGCCTTTTCATCTATCAATTCTTTCGTATATATGTCATAAGCTTTCATAGCAACCTCCATAGTTTATGTGGATATCATATTAAACCCGTTTCCTTTGAAAATACGGGTAAACATTTCTAATGTATCTTTGGAAATATATTCATTACCATTCATTTTATATTCCATACCGCATTGAGTCCATTTAGATTTGCCATATTCGTGAAATCTCAATAACTCAATGGATAAATTCTGCTTATTGCAATCAGATAAAGCCTTAACAAATCCAAGTGCATTTTCTTCTTCAGCATTGAATCCTTTTATGAGTGGTATTCTTATAATTATTTTAGTTAGGAAGGATATCTTATTTAAATTTCTCTTAATAATAGTATTGGAAATGCCGACAGTTTTTCTATGTTTTTCATCGTCATAATGCTTGAAATCAATAATGAGATAATCGACATAGTTGATAATTGATGCTAAATCCGGATGTGACCCGTTGGTTTCTATAGCAGTATTTATGTCTTTCTGTTTTAATTTTTTAAGTAACTCAGTTAAAACAGGCATATTCAATGTAGGTTCTCCACCAGTGAAGGTTACTCCTCCGTTCGAAAAAAACATGGATCTGCTTCTGAAAGCTTCTTCAACTATATCATCAGTCTCATATGTGGAATAAGATAGTTGTATGCCTGTATGAGGAGCCTGAATGCAGATTTTCGGGCAACCCTTGCAGATAATGCTATCGAGACTGCCTGATACTATTGCACCTCTTGGGCAAATATCATCAATAATTCCATTTGTAACCATTATACTGCCTTTTTCATTTATGCCTTCAGGATTTGAGCACCATGGGCAGTGCATGTTACAGCCCTGAAGATGATATACAAGCCTATTTCCCGGGCCGTCCTGCGAAAAATTAAAACCTTTTTGAAATATATTAACTAACATATTATCCCTTCTTTATTACCTGACCGTTTGGAGTATCATTAATCGAGTAACCTAATCTTTTTATTTCATCTCTTAATTCATCGGACATTTTCCAATTTTTATTCTTCCTTGCATCAATACGCTGTTCAGCAAGATTTTTAATATCATCAGGCAGGTCCTCTTCAGCATCTATTCTCTTCTTGTCAAGATTTAATGCAAGGATTTTATCGAAATCCATTAAAAGCTCATATATTTTATATGACTTCCTGCTATTTCTTGCTGCATTCCAAACAGTGCCCATTGCAAGCGGTATATTAAGATCATCTTCCAAAGCATCTCGAAATTCCTTCTTGTAAGTATTTAGAAGTTCAGGATCTGTTTCTTCACTTGATTCCTTATGAGCTAAAGCAAGATTTGAAAGACGATTAAGGCTCTTTTGTGCAGCCTCGATACCTTCCCATGTAAAATTTAATTTTTTACCATAATGCGCATTAAGACACATATATCTGAAGGCAAGAGGTTCGAATCCTCTTTTCTCTAAATCCGACACCAGATATGCAGTACCTATGCTTTTAGACATCTTGCCATTGTCAACCTGCAAAAATTCACAGTGCATCCAGTATTTTACTGCTTGTTTTTTTACATATGCATTGGATTGAGCGATCTCGTTTTCATGATGTATCGGTATATGATCTACACCTCCTGTATGAAGATCAAACTGATCTCCGAGGTATTTTCTTGACATCGCGGAACATTCAATATGCCAACCAGGATAACCCATTCCCCATCTGCTTTCCCACTGCATAATATGCTCTTTGGGTGCTTTTTTCCATATAGCAAAATCTGCAGGATGTCTTTTTTCATTATTTACTGCAACTCTTGCTCCTGCTATCTGGCCTTCCAAATCAAGATTTGACAGCTTGCCATAATCCTGAAATTTGGAAATATCGAAATATATACCATCGCTTGTCTCATATGCATATCCGTCATCATAAAGCTTGTACACCATATCCAGCATTTCATTTATGTGTTCTGAAGCTTTGCACATGATATTCGGTTTTTGTATGTTAAGCTTTTCTATATCTTTAATAAAAGCTTCAGTATACATTGAAGCAATTTCCCATGGAGTCATGTTTGTACTTTTGGCAGTTTTAAGCATTTTGTCTTCGCCTTCATCAGAATCAGAAACAAGATGCCCAACATCGGTTATATTCATGACATTCTTTACTTTATACCCTAAATAATTTAAGGATCTTTTTAAAAAGTCCATGAATAGAAATGCTTTCATGTTTCCTATATGAGCATTGCTGTAAACTGTAGGTCCGCATGAATACATCCTGATTATCTTTCTGTCAAGCGGGACAAGTTCCTCTTTTGTCTTTGTGAGCGTGTTATATACCTTCATAATCCATCCTTACATTTAAATATTTCACATCTAATTATATATTAATATATAAGAATATACCATCAGATAATATCAAATGGATAATTTAGTTCTGGATCATGACTCTGATATAGAACTTCACGATATCATATACAGCATCACAGGATATTCTTTCATTGTTGCCGTGTATATAGCCTCTTTCTTGTTTTGTCAGATGCATTGCAGAAAATTTATATACCTTATCGGTAATCTTACAGAAATGTCTCGAGTCTGAAGCAGCAAACATAAGATAAGGAGATACTATAGCATCAGGCCATGTCTGGCGTATTGAATTACTTAAGGTTTTCCAGCCTTCACAGTTTGTACTTGAGTATATGGAAGGATTTGTCCCGTGTATTATTTCAAATTCAATATTATCATTATCCGCTGTTTCTTGCAGGTAATGTTTTGCAGATTCATAAGTATCATTTCCTAGAAGTCTCAGATTCGCAGTGAAGGAAGCTTTTGGAGGAAGTACATTTGCTGCTTGGCTTCCGCTTGCCATAGTGAACGCGACAGTTGTCCTCATTAGCGCGTTCAGTTCGCCTCCAGCTTTCTTGCACATATAATTAAGAACAGGTTTGAAACACCACATATTTGCAAAGATCACTTTGTAAACAAAGGATGAATACCGACCTAAAATATCGAACATCATTTTTACTGGAGGAGTGAACTGAAATTTGAATGGCCTGCTTTCAATTTTTACTACAGCATTTGCAAGCTGCCCAAGTATAGTATGAGGCATAGGAGCAGAAGCATGACCTCCGCTGCTTTTCATGGTCATACTAATATCCATTATTCCTTTTTCAGCTATCCCTACAAGAGCGCATTGCGCCTTAACTCCGGGAAATACTCCCTCTACAACTGCACCGCCTTCATCTATTACCATTGCAGGTATAATCTTCCTTTGCCTAAATACCTCTACTATAGCAGGGCAGGTAGGACCTGCAACTTCTTCATCCCCTGAAAATGAAAAGTAAATATCATTTTTCGGCAGATGCCCCTTTTTTATAAGGTATTCTGCTGCTTCTAACACTCCTATCAAGGTTCCTTTTGTATCCAGAGTACCACGGCCCCAGAGTTCATTATTCACAACAACGCCATCAAATGCAGGTTTCTCCCACTGTTCCTCATTAGCGGGAACTACATCATAATGTGACATAAGAACAATCGGATAGGTGTTCATTGATCCTGGCCATCTGAAAAGCAGTCCTGTGTCTAACACTTTCTCGAACTCGCATTTTTTAAATACATTCGGATAAAACTTCTTAATTAAATCCTGGAATTTCTCAAATTGACTTAAGTCAACCTTTGACATGTCCCTGTTTGATATAGTCTTGCATTTAATAAGTTCGGAAAATCTTTTAATAATTTCCTCATTTTCCAATTCGAAATCATTAACAGCTGGTTTTGTAACAGTATATGGCCTGAACATTAAAGCACGCACAACAAGGATAATCGAAAAAACTAGTAATAATGCTGGAAAAATTAACCACCACATCTTAATGCCTCCTAAATTTTATTTCTTTTGTATAACAGCTTTGCACAGAAAATCGCTATAATCGCTCCTACAGGAACCAGTATACCCACATAACCTGAAAGGTCAACAGGTGATATTATGAAAAGAGCAAGCATAAATAAAAGAGGAGCTAGAGCTATTTTCCAGTTTTTTGATACATATACGACTCCAAGTCCTCCGAATAATGAAGGAAGTATGTTAGCAAAAGCTGGTTTGAGAGTTTGCGATTCAAGTAAAGGTCGGATTGCTGTCAGACCCAGTACTCCCATAGCTATTATTGCTATAGTTACAATACTTGAAACAGCTATCGAAATTGTTGATATTACTTCACCCTCATCAGTTCCAGGTTTGACTTTGGCAGCATTCATGGCATTAAGGGCACATGGAGCTTTGAGATTAGAAATGTTACCGGTGACAAAGGATAAATACGAGCCTCCTGAACCAAGCATTGGAGTATATGTCAGTATTTCAATTATTCCTACTGTCCAAAAGATTGGTGCTACACCTGCAAGTGCTTTAAAAAAAGGTCCTGCAGAAGGCCATGCATCATACATTACCGATATAATTATTGGAAGCATTGTGAAAAGGCCTAAAGCTCCAAACATCCAGATTCGTCCATAAAAATGTATTTGATCATCATATGACTTTTTTGTTTTATTCTTCATTTCATCCTCCTATATAATGCTTTCAATTAGCTGTGTAATTGGAATTGAAAGTGCCATGGAAGAAAGCATAGTTATAGGAAGAGCGAAATCTTCTAGCCACTTGATTTTAAGTTTTTTTACAAATATTCCAATGACAGACATTATCAATGCTGAAACAATCATCACGAATACAGGAATCCATCCCAAAATACCTGACTTTATATCTGCAAAGACAAGTCCTAAGAAAGCGGAAATCATTCCAAGAAACAGAGCAGTAAGAAATGCATCACTCCATTTTTCATCTTTTGCCTTGATTGATATGAGACCTTTTTGTATTTTCTTAAGGAATAAAGGTATAAGAATCAAACCGGTAAATATACCAAGATGCATTACCCATGCCATAGTGGAAAATACCTTGGGATCAGTAACCAAAGCGGAAAGGTCTTTTATCCCCAAGGAGTTTGCTGCTGAAGATGCTGCGGAAAGCTCATATGTTATTGCACCTAAAACAGATAAACGGAGCCATGGGAATGGCAAACCTAAAAATCCTGCCAGGGTTAAGACGCCCATCAGTATTGAAATGGCAGGTGCAATAGTGAATACAGCACTTGATAATATGGTCTTTTTAACTGTTGCTGTGGTTATATTCAGCTCTTTTGCTCTTTTTATGGCTTTAATAAGGAAAAAAACTGCTTGAGCTGCTACATAAAGGATTATTACCGATACCATTATGTACATTAGGTTGGAATTAGGATCAAACAAAATCTTGTACCTCCTGTTTAATATTTCTTTTTTCAGTCACATTAATTATATACTCTTACATTATTTTATAATAGAAAAAAAACAAATACATGAATATTTTGTCTGTGTATTAATACAGGCAAGTGTAATATCATCCTCTTATGAGTAGATTAATAGCTAAAGCTAATAAAAAAGGTAATGCGACTGCTGAAGCATCGATAGTGCTTCCTCTTATATTGATGCTGGTTATTTCGATAATATTTTATGTTATAAAGATTAGTACTGTTGAAATTGAAAGCTGCAGATATGATCTGACTGAAAAAATAAAAGCATATGACAGTATTGAAAGAAAGGCGGACATGGTGTTTGAAACACTTTTCAAATAGAAACAGAGGTGTAATAACGGCTTTTGTTGCAGTAATAACTCCTGTACTTATTCTGCTTGTAATAATATTATCGGATATCTATCTTGCGAAAAATGCTTTAATTGCTGCAAAAAATGCATTAAAAGCTTCATGTGGTTGTGTATTAAGCCAGTATAGCTCATATTTGAAAGAGGATTACTGTCTATATGGTTATAATATGAGCGAAGAAGAAATGCTTTCGACAGTTCTCAAATCACTAGAAAAATCCAGTATCGGTCAAGGTTTGTTCGCGATGGAAATTGACAACATACAGGTGAAACCGGAAAAACCGTTAACATACTTTCCAGTACTGTCTGAACAGATAAACACGATTATGGAGGATGATATATTTAAGCAGATACTGCATGAGACAAATGAAAGGGTAAAAGTATTTTCCAATTTAAAAGATGTTATAAGTACTCTCAATGTGAAGATTCAAATAGATGAAATGATAGGAGGTCTGAAGAATGCTCATATATTATTAAAGGAAACGACAGCGGAGATTAATTCTAGCCAGTACTATCATGACCTTATGGATATGATTCGTACCATTGATACAATATACAAGGATATGCTTATACATTACAGCTTGATGAATGATAACGATACCAGCATAGCTGAATCACTCAGACAGCAGGCACTGGATATTCTGAATATAAATGTCGATAACCTCATCTATGTCCTTAAACAATATAACCAGAAGGGGATGAGTTTGCTTTCTGAGATGATTACAGCATATGCTGATGTGCACATCTTATCTGAGAGCATGAAACGTATTATCGCTAGCATTAATGACTGCCCTGTGCAGCTAAGTGCTGTTTTGGAATTATGCATAGATATGGTATTTAAAATGGAGGATTCATTCAAGATATCCGTTCTTGAACAGCTTGACGCTGTGTTTAGTAGAAATATCGATTGTTTGGAAGCTGCAATGAAGAATATGTTGAATTCACTTAGCGGATCAGATGATGTATCTATATATGAAATTTTCTGTGAAAGTTTCGGAATGTATTGCGATGCTATGTATGATCCGAGTCTTCTGGATTCATTTTTTACAGAAGTGATTGATAATACATTCAAAGATGATAGAGTATTTCTAAAAGATATAGCAGATGAACTTCTGGATTCACTGGAAATAGAGGATCAGGTAATAGACTCGTTTATATCACTATTGTCAGATGTCTCTGATGAAATGTACTTTTTTAACGCTGATGCTACCAATAATACTTCCAGAAGCATATTATCTTCCTTTAATGATATGTCTGCCATATTATCTACTCTTAAAGAAGACATTTTCCTTAATGAGTACATATTATTATTCATGAATAGTTATACTGATTCTAATGAATATTTGAAAAATGACAGGTATCTGGATGCAGAAGTGGAATATGTCCTATTTGGTGACAGGGATAACAAGAAGAATATAAAATCATGTAAATCACTTGTCGCAGCGATACGCTTTGCATGTAATGCAATTCATGTATATACTGATATGCAAAAAAGAACCAAAGCGGACTTGTTAAGTGCAAGCTTAGCAGGAAGCTGGACATTTGGTGCGGCTGCACCCATCGCAAAGAATCTTATATTATGTTCCTGGGCTATAGCGGAATCTGCATATGATACAGAAATACTATGCAGAGGGGGTAAATGCCCAGTAGTGAAAATGGACGGGGACTGGCATCTTGACATTGGTCTGCAAAAGGGTGTAAGTGAAACGCCTGATTGGTTGAAAATAGATTATGAGGACTATTTAAGATTACTTCTGTGCACAAAGAATAATGAGGTTAAAGCATTTAGGGTATTGGATTTAATTTCACTTAATGCTCCTAATAATATGGACATATCATCTGTTTATAGCGGCATAAGAATATGTGCAAATCTGCGTTTTAAAAGTTTTTTAGGTATGGAAAGGAGTTTTTATGTGGAAGTTGAAGATTCATACTGAGGGCAGGATCACTGCTGAAAGCTGTATTTGTTCTTTTATTATAATATTTATTCTTCTATTAAGCATACAGCTAAACGGATACATAAAGGCATATTCAGACATACTTGCTGAACTTGATAAAAGGCTTCTTGACACAGCATTAATATACCATTCAACAGAAACATATTTTGTTGATATCATATCGAAAATGGATGTAAATAGTATTGAAAACACAAGGTTTATTGCAGTTCCCAATGATTATTGTTTCACTTTGGGTATGTATGCGAGTTATAAAGGAGTAATAAAAAGAAATGATATATATGTTCAGACATTGTCAGCAAAATGGTCAGGTGACAAAATAAAGAAGTGTGAAGACAATATATGGGAGATGGATCCGTTTGAACGCGGAGAAGCAATTCATGCTATGATGGGAGCTAACCTGGATCGTGATTTTCCAACACTAGATATCTACAATCCGTATACAAGAGAAGCTATTTCGATAATAAGTATAAATGCTCAAGATCAAAGTTACCAATCAGGAACTGATTTTAAAAAGAAAATAAAACAGCAGATAGACTCAATAAATGAATATACATATGGAAATGCGGGCAACCAGATAATTGTTAATGAAGATATAAGTTACAAGACGGTTATAGTTGTCATTCCGGCTGTGGATTTGAACAGACATCAGACAAATCAGATTAATGATATGTTTGAATATGCAAATGATCTCGGAATCCAGCTTGAGATAAAGAAATTTCAGTAGTTTTAATTGTAAAAAAACCTTTTTTTATATATAATCATTTCAGGTAGGTAATAAACTTGAAATATCAACTTGTGCTGGCAGGCGGTGGTGCCAGAGGTTCTTATCAGATAGGTGTATGGAAAGCCCTTAGGGAGCTAAATATCGAAATAGACATGGTAATAGGCACATCAATTGGCTCAGTAAACGGAGCTGCTGTAGCATGTGATGCTTTTAATCAGGCAGAGCATTTATGGAAGACTTTAGATATGCCAACCATATTTGATATTACATATAATAAAGAGGACGGAGAACCAAATACTTCTGAATATATTGAATCAATACTTAAGAATAAAGGATTAGATACTTCAGCCATCAAATGTTATCTTAATGAAGTGATTGATGAGGATGTTTTGCGTAATTCATCCATAGATTATGCATTAGTAACATTTTCATTGACACAGATGAAACCTGTTATACTGTTCAAGAAAGACATCCCGCAGGGTAAGGTTGTTGATTTTATTCTTGCAAGTTCAGCTGTTCCGGGATTTAAAAAGCAGGAAATTGATGGTCAGTTATACATCGATGGAGGGATTTATGATAATCTTCCTATAAATGTCCTAATTGATCATGGTTACAAAAATATTATTGCAGTAAGTAATGCTGCAATCGGAGTATACAGAAAAGTAAAAGATTCAGATGCTAATATTATATTTATTGAGAATCAGGGAATACAAGGCGGTATTTTAGAATTTGATCCTGAAATTGCAAAAAAGAATATTATGTTAGGATATCTTGACGGCATGAAGACATTTGGGAAATATATTGGCCAATGCTACTATATAACTGATACAAGCACTCAGGATTATGCGAAACCCTTATCAGAACGCGAAATAGAGATGCTTTATTTGAATATTAAAAAGAACAAGTCGAATGTAATGGGTTCTGTTGTACAGATATCATTATTAAGAACATTAAGAAAACATACTGATGGAGTACTCAACGCTAAGAAAGCATTTGTAGCAGCAATGGAGATTACTGCAGAAACTTTCGGTATTGAAAAAGTAAGACCTTATACTCCTGAACAGCTCATAACCAAGATAATGGCAGCATATCGTTCAGCAAAATCAGAACAGCGCCAGATTATGAAGGAAAAGAAAAATTTCTTAAAGAATATATGGTCCAAGATATGGGATAAGAAAAAGGTCCGTGTTAATAATAAAGCGGTAAGGAAGTTATTTTTAGGGCAGGTTCTTATTGATAAGGACAACCCCTCCATAAACTCAAATACGACAACTGAATATCTTATAGCTAACCTGTTCATTTATCTTATGTTATGGAGACGAAAGAAAATAAAGAAAAAGACTGGAGAATAAAATGAACGAGATAATTAAGAACAAGGATGGTTTCATTATAGATATGGACGGAGTCCTTTATCATGGAAATAATATTTTGACAGGAGCTTTGGAATTTGTTGACTGGCTTAAATCAAATAAAAAGAAATATCTTTTTCTGACAAACAGTTCCGAACGTTCTCCAAGAGAGCTTTCTCAGAAACTGGCAAGACTTGGAATAATGGTTGAAGAAGAACATTTCTATACTTCAGCTGTTGCGACAGCAATTTTTCTGGCAACCCAAGCGCCGAAATGTTCAGCATATATAATCGGAGAACCAGGGCTCATTAATGCCCTATATGATGTTGGAATTACAATGAACGATGTTAGTCCTGAATATGTAATAATTGGAGAGACAAGAGCATACAGTTTTGAAAAAATTGAAAAAGCAGTTCAGCTTATTCAAAAAGGAGCCAAATTAATTGGTACTAATCCTGACAGAACAGGTCCAACAGAAAAAGGTATTATGCCAGCGACAGGAGCATTAGCTGTTCCAATTGAAATCGCAACAGGAAAAAATGCATATTACATAGGGAAACCTAATCCTCTCATGATGAGACACGCCTTAAAAAAGTTGGGAACAGATGTTAAGAACACAATAATTATTGGTGATCGTATGGATACAGATATAGTAGCAGGTATGGAGAGCGAAATAGACACAATATTAGTTTTGAGCGGAGTGACTAATGAAGAGAATATGCAGAACTTTTCATACAGACCTAAATACATATATGCCAATGTAGGAGAAATAATAAAATAAAATTTGTAAAAAAAGGTTTGACAACACATGACACATATGATATTGTTGATACTCGATAAATATTAATCTATTATTTATTATTAAATATCAAAAAAAACTTTAGTGAGGATATTAATGAACGAGGACGAGATTTTAAGGTCGAAATCCATTGCGGATTTGCGGATTATTGCCAAAACGCTAGGTATAAAGAGCGTTACGATTATGAAGAAAGATGATATAATCAAGAGAATTTTGGAAATAACCAAGCCAGAAGAGGTTAAATCTGAAAAAGCACAACTAAAAGAAGAAGTTGCAGTTGCTGATGCTTCAAAAATACTTGAAACTGTAATTCAAGAAGCTCCTAAAAAACCAAGATATCTATTATCAAAAATGGCTAAGGAATCAGAAGCTCCAAAACCGATAAAAGAAGAGAAAAAGCTCAGACATGTAATAAAGACGCATGATTCAGCTGTTATTGCACCTCCGGTTAAGTCGCAGAATGCCAATGAAACGGAAATATCAGCAGTTCAGTCTGTTGAAAATGATATTCCTGAAGAGTTTGAAGGCGGTCAATATGATGAAGTACGCGGGGTACTTGAAGTACTTCCTGATGGTTATGGCTTTTTGCGTACAGATAATTACTCTTACGGGCCTAAAGATATTTATGTGGCTCCTAATCAGATACGCAAATATGGAGTAAGGACCGGCGATATGATAATAGGGGTTGGAAAACCAAAAAAAGAAAACGAGAAGTTTCAAGCTCTCCAACATGTTATCAAAGTAAATGACGATGACCCCTCAAAAGTCTTCACAAGAAAACCATTTGATACTTTGACTCCTATATTTCCTGAGGAAAGACTTACATTGGAGAATAATCCAAAAGATTATTCAACAAGGATAATCGATCTGATTGCTCCGATTGGAAAAGGACAGAGAGGAATGATAGTATCACCACCCAAAGCTGGTAAAACAGTGCTCTTGAAGAAAATTGCTAACAGTATAACTCTGAATCATCCTAACGTGGAACTGATTGTTCTTTTAATAGATGAGAGGCCGGAAGAAGTTACTGACATGCAAAGATCAGTTAAAGGCGAAATAGTATATTCGACATTCGACAAAGTTCCTGAGAATCATGTAAAAGTTTCAGAAATGGTTTTGGAAAGAGCTCAAAGACTTGTAGAGCATGGAAAAGATGTCGTAATTCTTCTTGATAGTATAACAAGACTTGCTAGAGCACATAATCTTACAATGACTCCGACTGGTAGAACATTGTCTGGCGGTCTTGATCCTGGTGCTTTACATGCTCCGAAAAAATTCTTCGGTTCAGCCAGAAATATTGAATTTGGCGGCAGCCTTACCGTTATAGCTACTGCTTTAGTAGAGACTGGAAGCAGGATGGATGATGTTATTTATGAAGAGTTTAAAGGAACAGGAAACATGGAACTGCATCTTGACAGGAAACTTTCTGAAAAAAGGATTTTCCCTGCAATAGATATAAATAAATCCGGTACAAGAAGAGAAGAACTGCTTCTTAATAAAAAAGAACTTGAAAGCATTTGGACAATAAGGCGTGCCATGAGTAATATGGGTACTGCTGAAGTAACTGAATGGATGATTGATAAATTAGTCAAGACTAAGAACAATACAGAATTTGTAAGCAGTATTAATATTAAGCAGTCAGCTGTAATGGAATATTGATATTAAGTGTAATACGAATGATGATTGAAAAAATAGTGTTGAAATGATAAAAGCAGTGTGGTATAATCACGCTTGCGTCAAATTAGGAGGTGATTAGGATGAAAAAAGATACACATCCAAAGTACTATAAGACTACAGCGACCTGTGCATGCGGGAACGTGTTTGAAATAGGTTCAACGAAGAAAGATATCAAAGTAGAAATTTGTTCAAACTGCCATCCATATTTTACAGGGAAACAGAAACTTGTAGATTCAGGTGGAAGAGTTGACAAGTTTAAAAAGAAATACGGAATTTCGTAATTAAAGGAAAGGCGGGTTGTCAAAAAAGCAACCCGATTTTTTTATAACATGAGGAAGACATCAATTGGAGGTTCTGCATTATTAGAAGGCATAATGATGATAGGGCCGCATAAAAAAGCTATAGCTGTCAGAAAGCCTGACGGCAACATTGAGTTGAATGTTGAGGACCTTCCAAAAAAAAGAAAGATAGCTAAAATCCCAGTATTGCGGGGAGCTTATTCGCTAATCTATCAAATGGTCCTAAGTATTAAAGCATTGACATATGCCGCATCTTTTTATGATCTTGAAGATGATGATAGAACCCAGAATAAAGAAGATAAAGAAGGTACAAAAGCATCAAGTGGGGAAACTCTTAGCAAAACAGCGATTTTTTTCGCTATACTGTTGTCAATTGGAATTACAGTTGGCTTATTCATACTGCTTCCGAATTTCGTAATAGGTTTGATGAAGATACAAAATCCTACAATTAATAATCTGCTTGAAGGTGTTTTAAGAATAGCTATTTTTATTGGCTATATTGCTGTAGTCACTTTCATGAAGGACATTAAGAGAGTCTGGATGTACCATGGAGCAGAACATAAGACAATTAACTGTTATGAAGCTGGTGAGGAACTGACTGTTGAGAATGTTGCAAAATATACGACAAGTAACCGCAGATGCGGTACGAG
>JBAZFL010000009.1:0-20848 GCA_041653455.1 Clostridia bacterium | reverse complement strand
AAAAAGAATTGCATGTGGAAGTGGTACTACTGTTACAGATGTTAACAGAATGTTGAAAGGTTTTGAAGACATGAAAATAATGATGAAAAAAATGACTGGAATGAAAGGAAAGAAATTCAAAGGATTAAAAATGCCTTTTTGAATAAATAACAAAACGGAGGATATAAAAATGGTAAAAATCAGATTAAAAAGAATGGGTGCAAAGAAGAATCCTTATTACAGAGTGGTGGTAGCAGATTCCAGATATCCAAGAGATGGAAGATTCATAGAAGAAATCGGAATGTATGACCCACTTGCTAATCCGTCCAAATTCCAAATTGACATGGATAAAGCAAATGAATGGATGGCAAAGGGTGCTCAGTGTACTGAAACAGTCAGATCATTGATTAAGAAGCATACTGCTTAACGGAGGAATATTTAATGAAGCAATTACTCGAAACCATCGTTTTTGCTCTTGTTGATGAAAAAGATCAGGTAATTATAACTGAAGATTCTGACAAGGATGGTAACACTGTTTTTAAGATTTCAGCTTCACCAAATGATGTTGGAAGAATAATCGGAAAAAATGGAAACACGATAACAGCAATCAGAAAAGTCCTCAAAGCTTACGCTATTAAGCTTAGAAAAAGAGTTACAGTGGATGTTCTTTAATTGAATGGGTTATTGGATATAGGAAAAATAATAGGTGCTCATGGATTAAACGGAGAGATAAAAATTTATCCCATAACCCGTGATGCATCTAATTTCCATTCAATAGAAAAAATTATTATTCAAAATAAGGACTATGTTGTAAAGTCTGTTAAATTTATTAATAACCTTCTAGCAATAGCACTTGAAGGCATAACCGACAGAACTAAAGCAGAAACGCTTATTGGTGAATTCATTTCTATCAGAAGAGAAGACGCGCTTCCTCTCGAAGAAGGTTCTTATTACATGACTGATATTATTGGATGCAGTGCTTTTGAAAATAATATTTTTATAGGCATAATTGATGATATTATTGAAACTGGTAGTAATGATGTTTATGTTATAAATGGCGAAAAAGGTAAATATAGACAACAGATACTTCTTCCAGCAATTAAGTCTGTAATAATTAGTATTGATATAAAAGAAAAAATAATAAATATTTCAATTCCAAAAGGTCTTTTAGATGACGAATACATATAATGTTTTCACACTATTTCCTGATATGTTCAAAGCTCTAGATTTCGGAATATTAGGAATTGCCCAAAAAAAAGGAATACTCAACATAAATACAATCAATATACGTGATTATTCTACTGATAAACACAAAAAAGTTGATGATTACCCATATGGGGGAGGATATGGCATGCTTATGATGTGCCAGCCTGTATTTGATGCAATACAAAGTTTCCCAAGAACTCATACAATATATATGTCCCCAAAAGGAAATATACTTACACAAAATCGTGCAATGGAATTATCTCGAATTAACAGTATAAATATACTATGCGGACATTATGAAGGTATTGACCAGAGAATATCTGATGCTCTGATTGATGAAGAAATTTCATGTGGAGACTATATTGTGTCAGGAGGTGAAATACCTGCAATGATTCTTATTGATTGCATAAGCAGACTTGTTGATGGTGTTTTACCACAACCGCAGAGTTATATGGATGAATCACATACAGATAATCTTCTAGAATGCTATCAGTATACAAGACCTGAAATATATAATGAATTTACTGTACCAGAAGTACTATTATCAGGACATCATAAGAATATTAATGAATTCAGACTTGCTCAAAGCATATATCTTACATACCTGAAAAGACCGGATATGCTTATGAAAAGAAAAATAACAAGAAAAGAACTAAAAATATTAATGATATATTATCCTCAGTTGAAAGATGATATAATAAAATTTGTTGAATAATTGAAATGGAGAATACTATGTACAAATTAGATTCTATTCGTAAGGTAGATAGAGAATTGGCAGATGCGATTCAATCTGAAATTAACAGACAGAAAAACAATATTGAACTAATAGCTTCAGAAAATTTTATCAGCGAAGCTGTTATGGATGCAATGGGTACTCCTTTAACAAACAAATATGCTGAAGGATACCCACATAAAAGATATTATGGCGGATGCGAATATGTTGACATTGTTGAGGAACTTGCAATTAAATATGCTTGTATGCTTTTTGGTGCTGATCATGCTAATGTTCAACCTCATTCTGGAGCAAATGCAAATCTTGCAGTTTTCTTTGCTGCATTGAGGCCTAATGATACTGTCTTGAGCCTAGATCTTACCTGCGGAGGACATCTTTCACACGGAATGGCTAAAAATATTTCAGGCAGTTATTTCAATATCATTTCATATGGAGTTAACAAAGAAACCAATTTGCTTGATTATGACGAAATTAAGAAACTTGCAATTGAACATAAACCGAAATTAATTCTAGCTGGAGCTTCTGCATATTCAAGATCTATAGACTTTGCGAAATTTAAAGAAATAGCAGATGAAGTGGGAGCATATCTAATGGTAGATATGGCTCATATTGCCGGTCTTGTTGCTGCAGGATTACATCAGAACCCTGTTCCATTTGCAGATTTTGTAACCACAACTACTCATAAAACCCTCAGAGGCCCAAGAGGCGGTCTAATCTTATGTAAGGAACAGCATAAAAAAGCAATTGATAGTGCAATCTTTCCAGGCACGCAAGGTGGGCCGCTTATGCATATAATTGCAGCAAAAGCTGTAAGTTTCAAGGAAGCATTATCTGATGAGTTTAAGCAATACCAGATGAATATTCTTAATAATTCCAGAACATTATGCAGTGCATTGATGTCTGAAGGTATAGACATAGTAACAAAAGGCACAGACAATCACTTAATGCTTGCAGATCTAAGAAGCATTAAAACAACAGGGAAAGATGCTCAAATAATGCTTGATTCTGTACAAATAACATGCAATAAGAATGGAATACCGTATGATACTCAGAAACCAACAATAACAAGCGGTATAAGGCTGGGTACTCCTGCAGTGACAACAAGAGGAATGGGTGAAAATGAGATGAAGGAAATTGCTCATATAATATATAGAACACTTACTGATTATGATAATTTCAAAATAGAAGCAACAGAAAGGGTTAAATCTTTAATAAACAGATTTCCATTATATTAAATGAAACAGCAACCATTAGCCTACAGAATGAGCCCGAGATCATTGGATGAGTTTGTAGGACAAAAGCATATTGTTGGCGAAAAAAAGCTATTAAGAAGGCTTATAGAAGCTGATAATCTTCATTCAATAATATTTTTCGGGCCTCCTGGAACAGGAAAGACAGCTCTTGCCCGCATTATAGCTAATATTACTAAATCTCAATTTGTTTCACTTAATGCAGTTACATGCGGCATTGCAGATATAAAGCAAATTGTATCTGACACAAAAAATCTTTTTTTAAATCCAAATGGCCGAACAGTCCTGTTTCTAGATGAAATCCATAGATTCAATAAAGCTCAACAGGATTCTCTTCTTCCACATGTTGAAGATGGAACAATAGTTCTAATAGGAGCAACTACAGAGAACCCATACTTTGAAGTGAATAAGGCATTAATTTCGAGATCGACTGTTTTTATGTTAAATCCTTTATCAATGGAGGATATAAGAGACATTTTAAAAAATGCATTAAAAGACAAAGAAAGAGGCTTTGGTGAATATGAAGTAATAATTGAAAATGAAACACTTAATATGCTTTCATCTTCTTGTTCAGGGGATGCAAGAATAGCCCTTAATGCACTTGAACTTGCTGTTCAAACAACCAAATGCGACCAATTTGGGAAAATATTGATTACAAATGAAGTACTTAAAGAGTGCATGCAGAACAATTCTATTCGTTTTGATAAAAATGGTGAAGATCATTATGATAATATTAGTGCTTTAATTAAGTCTATGAGAGGTTCCTCTCCTGATGGAACTTTATTTTATTTAGGTAAAGCTTTAGTGGCAGGCGAAGATATAAATTTTATAGCACGAAGAATTGTGATTTGTGCCGCTGAAGATGTAGGTCTCGCAAACCCTAATGCGATTGTTGTTGCTCAAGCTGCAGCAGAAGCTGTCAGAATGATCGGAATGCCTGAATCCGCACTAATATTAGCGGAAGCAGCTACATATATAGCTGTTTCCGAGAAATCAAACACATGTTCCTCTGGAATATTCAATGTGATGCAGGATGTAACAAATATGGACACTGGAGATACTCCTATGTGGCTAAGGAATGCTCCTGTTGAAGATTTAAAGGAACATGGTTATTCAATTGGTTACAAATATGCACATAATTATGAAGGAAATTATGTTGAACAACAGTATCTGCCTGATATAATAAAGGATAAGATATATTATAAACCTACACACAATGGTGAGGAAGGGAAGTTATTAGAATGGATGAAAAAAAGAAAGCAGTATTAAAAAGAGTATTAGCATGGGTATATCTTGTGCTTTTCGTATTCGTTATATTGAATCTCATGATATTTGATTTTTACAAGGATATATTTCTTTTTGCTTATATAGCATTGTTAATCGTATATTTTTTAATATTTAAGAATACTCCCTCTGAAAAAACAGACAATAAAGATATAGATAATAAGAACAACACTAATACTGACAATAAATAGGAGAATTATATGAAAAATGTATATTTGGATCATGCAGCGACTACTCAGCTTGAAAAAACTGTATTAGATAAAATGATTCCCTACATGAGAGATTATTATGGAAACCCTTCCTCAATATATTCTATTGGAAGAGAAAGCAAGAAGGTAATTGAAGAAGCAAGAGAAAAAATAGCAGAATGCTTTAACTGTAAAAGCAGTGAGATTTATTTTACTTCTTGTGGGACTGAAAGCGATAATTGGGCAATTAAAGGGGTTTGTTCTTTTAATCGCAACAAAGGGATGCATATTATTACTACAAACATTGAACATCACGCAGTAATGGACACATACCTATACATGAAAAAACAAGGTTATGAAATTACAATTGTACCTGTAGAAAAAAATGGTATCGTTGATCCCTTGAAAATTGAAAAAGAAATAAGAAAAGACACAATCCTAATATCTGTAATGTATGCAAATAATGAAATTGGAACCATTCAGCCTATATCAGAAATAGGTTTGATAGCAAAAAAATATGGTATTATTTTTCATACAGATGCAGTTCAGGCTGCAGGAACAATACCTATTGATGTTAAGAAACTGAATATTGATCTGATGTCTGTTTCTGCTCATAAATTTTACGGACCGAAGGGAGTAGGTGCGCTATATATTAAAAGAGGAATAATGATAGATAATCTTTTTCATGGAGGAGGTCAGGAGAAAACTCGTAGAGCTGCAACTGAAAATATATCCGGTATTGTCGGTATGGCAGAAGCTCTTAAGTATTCAATTGACAATATGGATGTTTATAACAGTAAAATCAAACAAATAAGAGATGCTGTTAAAGAACGCATCGAAGCGAAGATTCCATACATAATATATAACGGAGACTCAGAGCAAAGATTAGTAAATAATATAAATTTCTGCTTTAGGTTCATTGAAGGGGAATCATTAATACTAATGCTTGATTTTAAAGGAATTTCAGCTTCTTCAGGATCTGCTTGCACTTCCGGTTCACTTGATCCTTCTCATGTACTTTTAGCTCTCGGATTACCTCATGAGACAGCTCATGGCTCATTAAGGCTTACATTTGGAAGAGATAACAGTATGGATGATGTCGATTATATAGTAGATACAATTTCTGATGTAGTAGATAAACTTAGACAGATGTCTCCTTTATATGAAACTTTTTTAAAAGAAAACAAATAAGTAATAGTAAATTTTTATATGGTATAATGAAGTGAAGAAAAGGAGAACGATGTAATGTATAGCACTAAAGTAATGGATCATTTTGCAAATCCGCGTAATGTAGGAGAACTTACAGATGCAAATGCTGTAGGGGAAGTAGGAAATGCAAAATGCGGTGATATTATGAAAATATATATGAAAATAGAGAATGACATTATAAAAGATGTTAGCTTCAAAACTTTTGGCTGTGGAGCCGCAATTGCAACCAGCAGTATGGCAACAGAACTTGTCAAAGGTAAAAGTATTGAGGAAGCTTTGAGTATAACCAATAAAGCAGTAATGGAAGCTCTTGATGGTCTTCCTCCAGTTAAAGTACACTGTTCAGTTTTGGCAGAAGAAGCCATAAAAGCTGCAATTAACAACTATAAAAAGAGCATCGGAGAACAGGTTGAAGAAAATGAATACTCCTGTAATTCATGTTGCCATAATAAAAAATGTGAGTAGAGGTATGACATGGTAGAGAACAAAGATGTTAAGGATTTACTTTTTTATGAAAGAAAAAATATTTGGAAAGAAATTTCTGAAGATCAGGTTACAGCGATTAATCAGTTTTCTGAAGGTTATAAGGATTTTCTCAATCAATGTAAGACAGAAAGGGAATGTGTGAAATACATACATAACCTTTGCCTATCAAAAGAAAATAGTTTTATATCTTTGAAGAGTGCATACAAAAACAAACAGGAGATTCATCCTGGGGATAAGCTATATTACATTGAAAATAATAAAGCTGTTATGCTAATCACAATAGGAAAAAAGGGATTATCACAAGGGATAAAAATAATAGGTTCACATATAGATGCACCAAGATTGGATTTAAAACCTCTTCCTATTTTTGAAGATACTGAATTGGGTTTTCTTAAGACTCATTATTACGGCGGAGTCAGGAAATACCAGTGGGTAACTATACCGCTTGCATTACATGGAATTATTTTTAAAAGTGATGGAAGTGAAATTGAAGTTAATATCGGAGAAAATGAAAACGATCCTGTATTTGTAATACCAGATCTTCTTCCGCATCTTGCAGCTGAACAGAATAAACTGACATTAAAAGAGGCTATTCCAGGTGAAAGCTTGAATCTTCTTACAGGTTCCGTTCCTAATGTCGATACAGAAGTGTCTGATAAGGTCAAAGCGACGATTTTACAGCTTCTTAATAATAAGTATGGCATTACTGAGAAAGACTTTATAAATGCCGAATTAGAGGTTGTTCCAGCACTAAAGGCAAGAGATGTTGGAATTGACAAATCCTTTATTGGAGCTTATGGACATGATGACAGAGTATGCGCATATACTTCACTTATGGCATTTTATGAAGCAAGCAATTCTATTCATGACAGGACTTGTTTCTGTTATTTTTCTGATAAAGAGGAAATTGGTTCTAATGGCAATACTGGAGCACAATGTGACACAATAACATATGTGACGGAATTAATATCTGAATTATTGGATGTTTCAGAAACTAAAGAGAAACAGCATCTTAACATTAAGAATATTTTGAGAGAATCTGTAATGCTTTCCGCTGATGTTACTGCTGCATTTGATCCTAACCATAAAGCTGTTTTTGAAGCAAACAATTCTGCCTATATTAATAGGGGAATAGCTATTTGCAAATATACAGGTTCTGGCGGAAAAGGTGGTGCAAGTGACGCAAATGCAGAATTTGTAAATTCTGTTACCAAATTATTTGATCAAAGCGATGATATTGTATGGCAGATAGCTGAACTTGGTAAAATTGATGTTGGAGGGGGAGGCACAATAGCTAAGTTTGCTGCACAGCTTGGTATTAATGTTCTTGATGCTGGTGTTCCTTTGCTATCAATGCATTCTCCTTATGAACTTGCCAGTAAAGCGGATATTTATATTACCTATAAAGCTTTTAAAGCATTTTATGAAAATTTATAGACTTATTTAAAAAAGGACCTTAACAGGTCTTTTTTTTGTATAATTTTTACTTGATGCTTTTTACATATTCACTTGATATAAATATGCATTCTTCTTCTTTCCGATAATACTGACTACTTCCAAGTGATTTAATATATTCAGTACTAATCCAGCAAGTCTTTTATTGATATTCATTGTTATTGAATATTGTTTTACACTAAATGGTGTTTCTAAATTGTCTGGAATAAAATACTGATAGTCTGAAAAAACCGCAAGTGACAAAGTATCATATATTTTCTCTGGAATTCTTTCATATCGAGTGGAACCTTTTTTTAAGTCATCACTCCAACCATTTAAAAGTCTGTATTCATTCATATCAATAAGCAGAAGTTTAATAGTCAGTTTTTTATGTTTTAAAAACATTTTTATTTTATAAAGCTCTACAAAAGCATCTATATATCTGCCTTTTTTAGGGCTTTTCCTTTTATTTGTTATGGTTCCATCTTCTTCATTAATCCAATATATCCATTTATTATAAGGAATAGGATATATTATAGTAACATAATAATCCTTAAGAAAAGTTTCGAGTTTATTTCTTAATCTGTTAAAAGAAGAGGTCTGAATCTCGTAAATCATATTTTCTTTATAAACATCTGCAAACAAACCGTTAATCTTAATTTCATGAAATGAATCATCAGACTCAATATAATACTTCAAAATGGAATGAAGTTTTTTTTCACCAAGCACGCCTATACACTTTTTTTTCTGATAAATATTTATACCTTTTTCATATGCTTTCGAAAAGTTATCATCGTCCATCGAATTTAATCCAATTTTGTATAAAATGAATTTTTAATTATCGTTGAAGTAGATGGAATATCAATCTGATAATACTCAGTTCCTGATATGTATTCTTTTGAGCCTGGTAGAGTATACCACTGGACTCCTTGCCATTTAAAGTTATCATCATTATCGGTAGGTACAGATTTCATCATTATATCCAGAATATCCTGAGCATCATTCAATGTAATGTATAAATCAAGGTCATTATATATGATTGATAAAAGGTTTGTAAGCTTGCTTATAAGATTTCTTCTGCTCATTTCAAACATCTGATCAAAAAAAGCATTTAAAATCTGTTTATTCATTTCAATTCTATCCAGATCAGACCCGCTTGAATAGTACTCATTCAATTCATTTGACTCTGTACCTGGAGCAGCCTGTCTGAATCTTAGTAATTTTACAACTTCTGTTCCTGTAAGATGCTTTTCACCCTTTTTAAATTCAATCACAAGCTCCTGCGCAGGATCATACAATCCTGTAACTGGATCAACCCCATTATCATAATAATACATATCAGCAGGTATATGGAAATAAAGACCTCCCATCTCATCTATTATTTTTTGAACTACTGAAATATTAATCTTAACAGTGTACTTAATTTCTGTGCTTAGCAATTCTTCAAATATATCGATAACTTTCTCATCTTTTAGTATAGTATTTGTTGAAGTTGAGTATATAGATATAGCTTTCTGTTGATTTTTAACAAGTGTATCTCTTGGGATACTCATTGCACTTATTTTACTGTTTTGTGAATCAATATTGAATAATACTATAGCATCAGTATCATAACCTTTGATATCCGAAATAAAAAGCAATATGTTAAATGGCTGTTGCTTTGTTTCAACATACTTGTCAAGCCAATCCGGATTATCGTTTTGAGAAATATTAGTATTTCCTGTATTATCATCTGTAATAACTGAATCTGCCTGCTGTTGTTTTACATTTATTAGTATAACAGTAATAAGACCTGCAATTATCAATATTGTGAACATTGCTGATACAAATACTGAAAGGAATTTTTTTAATATCATGTAGCCTCCTTGTAAAGCTGTAACGTTATACATTTTACTCTATACATTTGATGTTGTAAAGTGTACATAATAATCACAGTTTAGTAATAAATTATACGATTATCCATTAGTTCAGGTTCCATATTCAGTTCTTTTTATCTTTTTTATAATCAGCTAATGGATTACTTTTTGTGGCATTCCTTAATTGCTCATCATCGAGATGTGTGTAAATCTCAGTAGTGGCTATGCTTTCATGACCTAATATACGCTGTAATGCCCTTATATCTACATTGCCATGCTTATACATTAAGGTAGCAGCTGTATGTCTTAATTTATGAGCTGAATACTGTTTCTTATCAATTCCTGCATTAGATAACTGCTTTTTCACAATGACATGAACGGTTTTTCTACTGATTCTGGTATGGCGATCACTTAAGAATAATGCATTTTTATCAATAGCTTTGTCATTTGGTCTGACCAAAAGGTATTGATTTATAGCACTTTCACAAGCATCATTCAGATAGATAGTTCTCTCTTTATTTCCTTTTCCAGATATTTTTATTGTATCATCCCTATAATCGGAGATATTAATTCCGACAAGTTCAGATATTCTGATTCCACAGTTTAAAAGGAGAGTAAGCATTGCAAAATCTCTTTTTTCATGCTTACTCTCAATATTATCAAGAAGTTTTGTGCTCTGTTCGAGATTAAGATAACGGGGAAGACCCTTCTTTAATTTCGGAGTTTCCAGCTCCAAAGCTGGATTAGACCGTATGAGCTTTACTTTAGAAAACAAATATTTATATAGCGACCTTAAGGATGCAACTTTCCTCGCGCGAGTTTTCGAAGAAGCATTCCTGTTTCTTGAAAGAAAGGACATGTATGCATAAAAATCTGATAAAGTCATTTTTTCAAGTTCTGTTACATGGACATCCATGACATTAATTTCTTCAAAATTATCCTTTGTGTTAAACTTCAATATTTTTATGAATCTAAGAAACATACGTATATCATAATAATATTCATTTACTGTTTGCAAAGATCTATTTTGAATCGTCTCAAGATATGATAAAAAATCCCTGCAGTATTCAGGAAGATCATCATACTTAAGCATTTTCTTTCTCCAGTTGGATAATCGCTTCTTCTATTCTCTTTAAAGTTTCATTTTTTCCAAGTATATCAGCAATTTCTACAGCACCTCCAGGAGTTATTAACATTCCGCTCAATGCTATCCTTACAGGCCACATTACAAGACCATTTTTAACTTCAAGCTCTTGAGCAGTTACAGTAAACATCTGGTATATTGAATCATGATTGAAAATATCCATTTCTCTAATTTTATCTCTTATAATAGGAAGGATTCTTTTTGCTTCATTTACATCACATTTACTCTTCTTATTTTCGTACAATTGAATATCGATAATTTCAGGCTGGTTTAGAAAAGATATCATTAAAGGTATCTCATCAAGAACCTCTACTCGTTTCTGTATCATCGAACATATTTTTTCTTTATCAAAATTACTGCTAACTGATTTATCTATCCATGGAGAAGCTATTTCGACGAATTCCTCTAAAGTCTTTTTCCTGATATACTCGCCATTCATCCATCTAAGCTTATCTGTATCATAAGTTGATGGTGATTTACTTATACCTTTTATATCAAATATGTTCTCCAATTCCCTTAAAGTAAAAAACTCTTGTTCAGTCCCGCTGCTCCAACCGAGAAGTACAATGAAATTAACTATGGCTTCAGGAAGATATCCTGAATTTAAAAGGTCAGAAAAGTAAGCATCACCGCTTCTTTTCGATATTTTTCCTCCTCCTTGTTTTACAACAAGAGGAAGATGAACAAATATCGGAGGTTCCCATCCGAAAGCTTGATACAAAAGCACATACTTAGGAGTTGATGTAATATATTCGCTCCCTCTTACCACATGAGAAATTTTCATAAGATGGTCATCAATTACATTAGCGAAATTGTATGTAGGATAACCATCTGATTTAATAAGTATCTGATCTTCTAGAACTTCATTATCAAATACTATATCTCCATATACTGCATCAGAATATACTGTTTTGCCTGTATCTGGCATTAGTTGTCGAATGACATATGGTTCATTTGAATTTAATTTTTGTTTAATTTCCTCATCTGTCAGTTTTAAACAATGCCTGTCATATTTGAATTGAACTTTTTTCTCTTCTGCTTGAACCCTTAAATTCTCGAGTCTTTCCTCTGAACAGAAACAGTAATAAGCTTTTTTGCTTTCTACTAATTTTTTTGCATAGGGAAGATAAGTATCTTTTCTTTGTGACTGCACATAAGGTCCATATTCACCGCCAATATCAGGTCCTTCATCGTGTTTTATACCAACTGTTTTAAGTGTTTCGTATATTACTTCCACAGCACCTTCAACATATCTTTTCTGATCTGTATCTTCAATTCTAAGTATGAATTTTCCACCATTTGCTTTTGCTACAAGGTATTCATACAGAGCTGATCTTAAATTACCTATGTGCACAAATCCTGTTGGTGATGGGGCATATCTTGTTCTGACTTCTTTTTGACACATTTTAAACTCCTTAGATATTACTTCTTAACAATTATATCATTAAGAGTGATTTATACAATAAAATGCGTGTCATATTTACAGAACATTATGTATAATATAGAACAGATACAAGGGTTAAGCACCCTGATAAGGAGAATAATATGACTGTAAAAATCTTAACTGACACTAAAACATTTGAATTTGATGCTAATATGATTAATCATCCAAATATATACTCATTAATAAAAAGTATACCTGAAATTGATTTCATAGCACCATGCGGTGGAGGGAGAAGATGTGGAAAATGCAAAATAAAACTAAATAATGATAATTCTGAAATGACATCTTCTGAGAGAGCTTTTCTTTCAGCGCAGGAAATCGAAGACAATATTAGGCTTGCTTGTTTTGTTCCTGTAGCTGATGGGCAGATTATAGATTTAAGGAATATTAAGGCTGTTCAGTCAATAATGACAGATAACCGATTATTAAATAGCAAGATCATTATTAACCCTCTTATCAATTATGGATATGGAGTAGCTGTGGATATAGGTACAACTACAGTAGCTGCCGCTCTTTATGATCTTCAGACTGCTAAAAAACTGTCTGTTGCCAGTGACGTTAATAAACAGGCTAGATTCGGTTCAGATGTAATATCACGAATACAATTTGCTTCAAATAATGAGAATCTTATGCTTATGCAGGATACTATATTAATTGAATTAAACACTTTAATTCAAAAATTATGCAAAGATGCATCAATAACGGAAAAAGATATTAATCTTGTTGCAATTGCAGGAAATACTACTATGCAGCATCTTTTAATGGGTTTAGATCCAACAGGTATAGGTGTAGCTCCTTTTACGCCAATAACATTAGAGACACATACCTTTGACTTTGATGCTCCTGAACTTAAATCGATAATTAAGATCAATAATACAGGTAGGATTGTTGTTTGCGCATCAATAGCTAGTTATGTGGGAGCGGACATTCTTGCAGGAATTCTGGCAACAGGTATTCATACTTCGGAAAAACCATGTATTTTGCTTGATATAGGAACTAATGGCGAGATAGTTTTAGGCTCAAAAGATAAAATATTCAGCTGCGCTACTGCTGCAGGACCTGCTTTTGAAGGTGCAAATATTTCGTGTGGAGTTGCAGGAATACAAGGTGCGATAAATTCTGTAAGTTATGATGATGCTAAAAAATTTACTACTATAGGAGATAAAAAACCTATAGGAATATGTGGATCAGGTTTAATAGATGCAATTTATTCCATGTTGAAGAACGGAATAATTGAAGAGTCAGGATATATGGAATCGGATGAAGGATTTAAGATAACTGACGATATTATACTCACACAGAAAGATATAAGGGAAGTTCAGAATGCAAAAGCTGCTATTGCAGCAGGTTTAAAAATACTAATTAAAAGATCAGGATTTAAGTATTCAGATATCGATAAAGTTTATCTTGCAGGAGGATTTGGAACTGTGCTTAGCGTTGAGAGTTCCACAGGTATAGGACTCATTCCGCCACAGTTAAAAGAAAAAGTAATTCCAGCAGGGAATACATCTTTGACAGGAATAACAATGCTACTTCTTGATAAATCAAATATAGACTCAATAAATGAAATAAGAAAAATGACTGAATATGTCGAACTTAGCCAAGACAGTGAATTTACAGATGAATATGTGGACAATATGTTTTTTGAGATTTGATGAATAAAAAAGAATTAAGAAAATACATGATGAACTACAGAATTAAGCTTTCACCTTTACAGGTGAAGCAATATTCTGCAGAGGTTTTTGAGAATTTTCTAAACTCAGATTTAACTGATTATGATAATTACATGGCATATCTTCCAATAAGAAATGAAACTGATACGCATGATCTTATAAATTATCTATTAGAAAAAGGTAAAAAAGTATCTGTTCCATTTATTAATGAAAATAACAGATTAGTACCTGTAATGATTGATAATAATACAGTTTACGAGATAGATCCTTTTGGAATACAAATACCAATAAATAAGACATATATATCGCCTTTATCCTTGAATGTTATTTTTGTACCTGGACTAGCCTTCGACAAAAAAGGAAACAGGGTAGGTTATGGCAAAGGTTATTATGATGCTTTTTTACGTGAACTAGATTGCATAACTTGCGCATGGTGCTATAATTTCCAGATAATTGATGATATAGAGGATACATCCTTTTTTGATGTAAAAATTAAAAGATTTTTATAACTTCAATTTATTTCAAATTATATCTTGATTCGAATTTTAAAAGTATATATATGCTATTACTGAATATATAAATAAATGATATGAAAATCAAGAAGATTTGAAAGTATCCATCATACTGATAACGGAAATTTGAAAATAGTCCTGACAACAACCATAAAACATGAAGAATATAAATTACAGAGCAAGTGATGTCTAGAATCCTCATAAAAAGACTTCCATATCTAGATAAATCTCTATGTTCAAAAATGAAGCATAATATAAGTACAATATAATAACATGCATATATTATTAAATGCAGGTTGAAGATGTGAATTTTTAAATCCTGACCATACAAAAAACCGCTTAATGATAATGATAATCCGGATGCAATAGCTAGTGGATAAAGAATATATGAAATACGAGTCTTAAAGATACCAATATATCCAATATTGAATATAACAAGAAACAGTCCCATAAAAATTAAAATAAAATACAAAGGTTTTAATGATGGATCATAATCAGTCCTGAAGATATCTTCTGACATTAATGTTATAAAAAATTTATTTGTGAAATAATATATTATAACTCCAATTATTGACACCGAATATATGAATCCAAATACTTCATAAGTAAACCTTTTCTTTCTTTTATGTGAGTTAATATATGTTATCTTATGCATACGCTTTCTAGTCTAACATCCTTTCCATAGTCGTTATAATATCCTTTAGCATTCTATTTGCTTCTATCATATCACAGCCCTCTGCTGAATAGTATATCTTAATCTTAGGCTCAGTACCGCTAGGCCTAACAATAGCAGTACCCATTTCTGTAAAATCAAATTTTAGTACATCAGCATGCAGCATATCAGTTTCATTCAAATAATCTTTTGTAACTAATTGTGATTTTCTTAGGTTAATCATAATATTTTTCATTTTAATTAATCCAGCACTACCTGTATACTCATAATTTCCAAGATAAGTCATGCAATAACCATATTTAGCATATAACTGATCTAATTTATCGATTATAGTCAAATTCATATCATAATAGTAATCAGCCATATCTGCTATCAGAACAGCAGCATTTACAGCATCCTTGTCTCTTACATATGTTCCGGAAAGATATCCGCAGCTTTCTTCAAACCCAAAAATAAAACTGTCTTCTTTTCCTTCTTTTTCTAGCAGAGCTATCTGATCCCCTATAAATTTGAATCCTGTTAGAGTATTTACAATTTTCACTCCATATTCAGAAGCAATTTTCTCTGCTAGCTTAGTTGTTACAATTGTTTTAACCGCAATAGGATATTCAGGCATAATATTCATCTTTTTTCGCATAAAGCATATATAGTCAAAAAGAAGCATCCCTGTCTCATTTCCATTCAATATCCTTATTTCATCATTTCTTCTAACAACTAAACCTGCTCTGTCACAATCAGGATCCGTTGCAATAAGTATATCGGATTCTGTACTGATCAAATCCCTTATTCCTAATTCCAATGCTTGCCTTATTTCAGGATTTGGATATGGGCATGTAGGAAATCTTCCATCAGGATTCTTCTGTTCTTCGACAAAAGAAATACTTTTAAATCCTCTTTTTTTGATAGAATTGCTTACACATTCAAGTCCGCTTCCATTTAATGGAGTATATACGATTTTTACTTTCTTTGATCCTTCATAAAAAGCTTGTTTACAAACAGTGTCTATGTATGAATTAACTACTTCATCACTAATATATGTTATCATTCCCTCTTTTTGGTATGAAAAAAAATCCTTTTCATTATTTGATTCTCTAAAAATATCAATTTTTTTCATATGATTTAGTATTAAATCAGCAGTATTCGGATTAATCTGACATCCATATGAATCATATACTTTATATCCATTGTAGTTTGACGGATTATGTGAAGCAGTAATAACAATACCACCATCACATCTCAATTCCCTGACTGCATATGACAATAGAGGAGTAGGGGAAACCCTGTTAAATAAGTATACCTTAATCCCCAAGCTAGCTAGAACACAAGATGCTTCTTTAGCGAATAATTCAGATTTTATCCTGGAATCATATGCGATTGCTATATGTGAATCAAATTTAAGAACAGCAGCATATCCGAATGTAGCTTTTCTTACAGTATAAATATTCATTCTGTTTGTTCCAGCACCAATTATTCCTCTTAAGCCTCCTGTGCCAAATTCAAGATCCATTCCAAAAGCACAATCAATCATTTCTTCATTATTTTCCATATTTTTCAAATCAATACTAAGATCATTATCTCTCATTTTTTTACTTATCCATCTTTTATACTCTTTATTCATATATACCTCACTTACTGATATCAATAATGATTATACATTAGCCTTTAATTATTACCTATATAAAAATTAAAGAATTATGATTGTATATTGTCTTTAACTTTTATTTATATTATCATACTTATCGAAAGGATTGGTTTTTTATGCAATCAGAATCCGAATCATTAAAAGAACATGAAAAATGGAATGGTAAAATAGAAGTAATATCTAGAGTTAAGCTTGATAACAAGGAGATTATGTCTTTAGCATACACACCTGGTGTAGCTGAACCCTGTCTAGCAATATTTGAAAATAATGAGCTGTCTTATAAATACACAAGAAAACATAATCTTGTAGCTGTTATAACAGATGGCACTGCAGTATTAGGGTTAGGAGACATCGGACCTTTGGCTTCTATGCCGGTAATGGAAGGTAAGTGTGCTTTATTCAAGGAATTTGCAGATATTGATGCTTTTCCTATATGTGTGGATACAAAAAATCCTGAAGAGATAATTAATACTGTTAAATTGATCTCAAAGAGCTTCGGAGCAATCAATCTTGAAGACATATCAGCTCCAAGATGCTTCTATATAGAAAAAGAACTAAAAAAGCTTTGCGATATACCTGTTTTTCATGATGATCAACATGGCACAGCTGTAGTATTACTTGCAGCTTTAAAAAACTCATTAAAATTAAAAAATATTAATATCAATGAAGCTAAAATTGTAATTAATGGCGCAGGTGCAGCTGGAACAGCTATATGCGATTTGCTCATTAAGGCAGGAGCAAACGATATAATAATTTGTGATATTGAAGGTATACTGTGCGAAGGTATGGAAGGCTTATCTGAACACAAAAAACGCTTATCAGAACTAACAAATCATAATCATATAAAAGGTTATTTAAAGGATGCTGTTAAGGATAGGGATGTTTTCATCGGTGTATCAAAACCAAATCTTCTGAGCATTAATGATGTATCACAAATGAATAATGAACCAATAATATTTGCTATGGCTAATCCAGTTCCTGAGATACATCCTTCAGATGCAAAAAAAGCTGGTGCTTTCATCGTAGGAACAGGACGAAGTGATTTCGATAATCAGATAAATAATGTTATGGCTTTTCCTGGTATATTTAAGGGAGTTCTTGCTATTAGAGCAAGAGAAATAAATGATGATATGCTAATAGCGGCCTCTGAAGCTATTGCTTCTTTAGTTTCAGATGATGAATTATCTGTCAACTACATCCTGCCAAAAGCATTTGATAAAAGACTTGTAGAAGCAGTTTCCAAAGCTGTCATGATTGAAGGTTTGAAAAACTCTGACTGCAAACATTGATATTATTTCATTTTACTATATAATTTAATAAGGAAGTCACATTATGAAATTTTCAGTTTTCGCAAATGTTAATAAAGATGCTAATGGAATATTCTTAGAAAAAGTCTGTTCATTCATTGAGTCTTTAGGTTCAGATATAATTCATAGTGAAATAATAACCAAGGGGGGAGAGACAGATACATCCAAGATCAAAGATTCTGATATTATCATTACATTAGGTGGTGATGGTACATTACTTGATATCGCGCAGAAAACAAAAAACTTAGCTATACCTTTGGTTGGAATTAATCTTGGATCTCTTGGTTTTCTTACTCAAATGGAAAAAGGAAATTATCAGGAATTAATACAATCGATAGTAAAAGGGCAATATTCTATTTCAAAAAGAGCTATGCTTTTTGCTGAAATTATTCGGAATAATAAGATCATTAAAAGCATTGAAGCTTTAAATGATGTAGTTATTACGCGAAAAGTTACAGGTGATACTGCTGCAGTTTCAGTAATTATTAATGGATCTTACATTGATAAATATGATGGAGACGGCGTTATTATTAGTACTCCGACAGGCTCTACAGGATATCAGATGTCTGCAGGAGGACCTGTCAGTGATCCTGAAGCAGATATAATACTAATGACACCTATATGTCCTCATATGATGCATAAACAATCATATATTTTAAGGAATGACAGTACTCTTGAGTTAATTGTAGAAGAAAATAGTGATTTTGAATGCTGTTTCAGTTTTGACGGAATTGTATTTCCGATACTTGGGAAAGATATCATAAAAGTCCGCAAGAGCGATTCTTATATCTCTCTGCTTAAAATGCAAAAGAATTCATTTTATGAAAATTTAAGAAACAAAATTTACTATAGAGGTAATAATAATGAAAAATAAAAGGCAAGTCAAGATATTGGAATTTATAGAGCAATATCCTATTCAGACTCAGGATGAACTGGTTTCTCTTTTACAGAAAAATGGTTTTGATGCTACACAAGCTACAGTTTGCAGGGATATAAAAGAACTTAAGCTCTTTAAAGCAGTTAATAAAAACGGCCTTTCAGTTTATACTTCAAGCTCTGACATATCCGATAACTCGCATGAGAAGCTTATAAGGGTATTAAAGGCATCTTTCATATCCATAAACATCGCTCAAAACCTTGCAGTAATAAAAACTTTACCTGCAACAGCACCTGCTGTAGCATCAGCTATCGATAATTTAAAGGCAAATAATCTTATTGGAACAATAGCTGGGGATGATACTATTTTCGCATGTTTTTCAACTAATTCAGACTCACAGTCTTTTTATGAATATATTTTAAATGAGTTGAGGTAAAATATTTGTTATTACAACTATCTATTAAGAATTTTGCTATTTTTAAAGATACAATCATTGATTTTTCTGATGGTTTCAATGTCATTACTGGAGAGTCTGGTGCAGGTAAGAGTGTTTTTATTACTGCCTTATCTTTAATCAATGGCGAAAGAGCAATGAAAGAATATATTAGAAAAGGATGTGAATATTCTTCAGTTGAAGCAGTTTATAGGATAGAAAAAAACTTGATCCATAATATTTCATGTATGTTTGATATAGATAATGAAGATAATATACTTGTAATTACAAGATTTATTTACTCAGAATCCAATTCAATATGTAAAGTAAATGGTAAGATACGAAATTTATCTTTTCTCAAAGATATTGCTGCATTTCTTTGTGACATTCATGGTCAGTATGAAAATCAAACTCTTTTAGATTCTTCTTCTCATCAAAGAATAATCGATAGACTCTATGAGAATGATATTAAGACCGATTTCGATGAGTATATATCTTATCTAAATGAATACAATCAATTAGTTAATTTCATATTGAAAAATAGCGGTTCAGATCAACAAAGAGCAACAAAAAGAGATATTCTTTCTTTTCAAGTAAACGAAATAGTTGAATCAAAAATTGAGCAATATGATATTAACGAACTTGAAAGACAAAGAAGAGTGTTAGAAAACTCAGAAAAATATATAAAATCATTAAAGGAAAGCATTAATATACTAGAAGAAAGTGACAGCATAGAAAAATTATATCTTTCAGCACATATACTTGAAAAAATAAAAGATATGGATAACATAATTGATATATCACAGAATATAATGAACTCATATTATATATTGAAAGATAATTTCTCACAATTAAAGGATATTTCTAGTGATTTCTATTTTGATGAAGAACAATATAATGAGATTATTACTAAACTTGAATTATTTAAAAAATTATCATACAAATACGGAGATACAATTGAAAAGATAAGATCATTCAGAGAGGATGCTGAGAGACAGCTGTATGAAATTGATAATTTTGATAAAATATATAGACAAAAGATTGATAGAATAGAAAATCTTTCGAAACTGCTTTATGATAAAGGAGAAAAATTAAATACTTTAAGAACTGTATTTGCTGATGATTTTTCTAAAGCAGTAGAGTCTAATCTACATTCATTAGAAATGCCAGATGCAGTTTTTAAAGTCCATTTTGAAAAATCTTTAAAAATCAATAGTCTTGGCTATTACGATTTTGTTAAAAAAGGTTTATATGATATAGAATTCTTCATATCCGCCAATAAAGGAATTGATGCTCTTTCTATGGCAAAAATCGCATCTGGAGGAGAAATATCCAGAATAATGCTTGCTATTAAATGCATAATAAGCAGTAATGATGATGTAGAAACATATATTTTTGATGAGATCGATACTGGAATAAGCGGGGAAGCAGCAGTAATGACAGCAATAAAACTAGCTGATTTATCTAAGAAAAAACAAGTCATATGCATTTCACATCTTCCGCAGATCGCCGCAAACA
>JBAZFL010000008.1:0-20866 GCA_041653455.1 Clostridia bacterium | reverse complement strand
GCTTTAACATGGTCAGTATCCTGTGTAGGATACTGTGAGGAAAAAGTATCAACTGCAGCAGCCACCGCCTTCAACGCATAACTTCCTTGGGTTTTTATGGTGGCTTCGGAATAACACTGAGTATAGGCTTCCAGTAATTCCCACTCACCTATGGAAGCGTGAACACCATTACTGCTTTCTGTAATCCACAATCTATAATAAACATAGGCAGTAGTATTTTGAAAGCTATAAGTCTTTTTCTCGCTTTGAGTAAAGGTTTGACCTGTCTGTGTGTCTAAATCTACCCAGTCAGTGCCGTTGTTGCTGCCTTGTAACTTCCATGTTGTAGGATAAGGTGAAGCCCCAGGAGGACCTTCGTAATTTCTTCCTGTTATTGTGTATCTCTCTATTATCTTTGCTGATGTAAATTGATATTGTAGCCAAGTATAACCCACAGTGTTTAATGTAGCATCTGAGTGCCAGCAATCAGTCTCACTGGTATTTGTATCATTCATTGCTATCCAAGCGGCATAAATAGGAGTGCTATAAGCGCTTGCCACACCAGAGGGAGTAGTGTTAGAAGTCATCGTGGGGATTTGGTCAGTCGTATAAGCGTTCGTCACATACGCCGCCTGAGCCAAAGCGTCGGAGCTGTACTCCATATAGTCAAGTTCGATGAATTTCTTGAGCTTAATTATTCCTAAGAGTAATAGTACTAAAGTTTTTTTTAACATTATGATTCTAATGCCCCCACTGCCTGCCATTCATCGGAGGAAGTTTTTAATAAAGCAGCAACGCCATACTGTCCGGAAATTTTCAATCCTGTCTCAGCTCTTACAGTAACTGTCGCGCTTGTAGTAATAACGACTTGCCCTGCCCCGAGTTGTCGAATAAAAATCACGCTTCCAGTTTCTAAGTTTACCGCCCCGCTTGATGGAATAGTCAGATTTATAGTTCCCGATGAATTAAGGTCTATCATTTTATTAGCATCAGCTAATGCAACAGTATAACTCCGTGTTTGTAGATTTATCTGAATAGTCAATGAACTTAGCGCGGTTGCCGATGCAGTTTGAGCTACCTGGGCATACTCTAAAGCGGTGTTCGAGTGTGTTAATGCCGTAGTCGCATAAGTAGCTGCCGCGAGTTGAGAAGCTAATGCCTCCGCTACTGCCGTATCTATGTTTTCGATGTTCACGGTACTGTTTATTAAAGACGTAGCGGCGGCATTCCACTTTAGAGCTTTTCCGGCCTCAGGATCAGGTAATTCAAGCCCAGTTAGTGTACTTTCGATAGGCAGTTTTATAGTTCTGTCGAAAGTCTCAGTCTGTTCCTGATCAACCATGGTACGCTTATCTAAATCTTCCTCAAGAGTATTAGCAGGAAATTGGTTATAATCATCATAATCACTTTCCTGCGTATTTGTAGTTTCACGATAGACGGTTAATGTGCCTAATCCGATCGTCCCTGCGGAAACTAAAGTTACCGTTCCCCCTACCCCTTCGGAGTTTATGGCTACGGAATACTGTGTCGTGTAAGTCAATACAGTCGTAACTCCCGCTGTCTTTACCGAGCATTTAATATCTTCGGGCGCACTGGTTAAGGCCCGGAATGTAAAGGTATAATCGTCCTCTATTCCGTCTAAGACAAATTGCTGTTTTCGTGTGGTAGATGATACTGACATTATAACTCCTTCCCGAAACTAATAAATTGAATAAAAAACATCGCTGACAAGATTATTACTCCGATCCAAAACGATATTTTAAATGTTCTTTCCAATTCTAAACAAAACCCGTAATATCTTTCTTCGAAACAACTAAAATCAGTTAACCACTTCCATAGTCTTGTCATTAGAATTTATCCTTTTTCTTAATACCTTGGTTTTCGTAATGTTTTCTTGCCTCTGGGAATGCATTTTTACCGAATAAAAATCCGCGCATAAAATTAGAAAAATCCTGCTCTATCTTATATCTTGTTTTCCCTTTGGGCGTAGTAGATTTTCCTTTTAATACATCAGTTGTCCCTTCAACGGTTTTCTTGACCTGCCCACCGGCAAGAGGCATAGCAAAATAATATAATGGCTTCATTAACTCTTTTGCTTTCTCTGAACCTGTTTCAGAAGTTAAAACTTTATTTATGTCTGGTATTCCTGCGGAGATAGGGAATCTACCGCCCTGTACAACTAAATTACCGAAAGGCACATTACCGCCTACATCAACTATTGTTCTCCATATCCTTTTACCTGTTGGTTGGTCTTTGCCTAAAGAACTCATACCTAATAAAGTAAGGACCGCATAAATTGGGTCAATAGTCGGTCTGCGTCCTAAAGTCTTTTCGTAAGCCTCATTAAACAAAAACGAAAGAACAGCGAAAGTAGCAAAAGCATTAAATACCTTTTTAGTGTCGCCTTTATATTGACGAGGTATATCTTTTAAGATATTGGAAAACATATTATTAACTTCCGTCTGGAATTGGGTAATCATACCAAGTGTTTTTGAACCCATAAGGTTAGGTAATTGACCCCACGCCCTGTCTGCTATAATTTTGGCAGTATAACTATCTGCCTGCTTCATAGCTTTCTCTGGGCTTAACCCCATATCAATTCCCTCATAATACTTTCCCGCTAAAATCGATTTAGCCGCAAATTGGTCAACTAACCTGAACGATGAATTGGCGGATTCCTCTATTTTCCCCAACCAGTTAAACGCCATTTGATTTACAGGATAACGCCTTGTGAACAAATCGCTTTTAACTCCATCAATTTCAAAATGAGTTTTATTAAAAGGAGTAATAATCGCTTCCATTAAACCTTTCATAGCTGATTGCGGTTTAGTAGTAGATAAAGACTGCGTAAAAGGTATAAAGTTCATAAGGGCAGAAGATATATTAGCTCCTATCATATTGGCCCCAGTGCGTTTCTTTAAAAAGTTAACTACTCCGTATAATGGCCTGCCAAATAATCCTTCAAAAGCCCTGTCAAAAGTAGCTTTCTTTCCCGCGATTAAATTAGCGTATTCATTAAGATTAGCGGCAAAATTAGGCAATTTTACATCTTCATTGACTTCTGATTGCGTCCTGATGTATTTATCTAATACCCTTGCCCTCTGAACACTGTCAATATGAAACAACTGTTTAGATATAGCGTCTATATAATTATCCATAGCCCCAATGGCGTCCTCAGTAAATGCTCCGCCCTTGCGTTTCAATTCTGCGGTAGTAAAAGGTTTTCCAGGTTTGAATATCCCTGTTAACCCTGCTATACCGGTAGGTAAATCTTCTTCCCTAAAAATAAGCCCGACGCTTTGGATTACATTTCCCATTTCTTGATAATGCCGGAAGTAATCCTGCCTTTTGGGTATAGGATCATAACCATATTTTGACCTTACCAAATTTATATCATCCAACATCTCGTCATAAAGGTTTCTAAAATAATCAGAACCTTTAGCGATACTTTCCCAATTCTCAGGAGCTTCTTTCTTCAACTCACCTAAAGTCATCCTGTTTTCGCCATATCTCATAACAAGAGCCGACTCTTTGGATTTATATTTAATCCCTAATTCCTGCATTTTCCCAGATATAACCTGCCGTTTCTCGGTAATCCATTCTGCCCTTGCTGTTTCATTCTTCTTTATCGGATCGGTAATAAACTCTTTAACCTCGGGAGCGTCTTTACCTGCCACATCTTCAATATTCCTTTCAAGAGTTTCCCTTGATAATGACAAAGCGTTTTTATCTTTCCATGTCCCAAAGTTCATTTCAGGCGGGACTATTTCGCCTCGTCCTTTTGGCGGTGGTGGGAATTGTGCTTGGTCAACCATTCCCTTAACCTTTTCCATCAATCCTTCCGGCACTTCCGGCAAACTCTCTAATGGTGCGCCGCCTTTGCTATCGGGGATTTTGGTTGCTTGATATTCTCCTTTTACTTCTATCCCCACATCCACTACATCATCAGGATTTATCCCTTTTGCGGTAACAATATCAGAATGGAGTTTAGCGGTTGCGTCAGTAATGATTTCCCCGGATTTAAGGCGAATTGCAAGAGGTAAGCCCTCTGGTATGGCTTTAGGTGTAATCGGGGCCTGTATGGGCTTATTTGGGCCTAAAACAGGGGTTTTTGGGGCTTCCACCTGATCAATTAACCCTGCAATTGCCTTTTTCGGCTGGCCGGCCAACTCTGATACTATTTTCGGCTTGCTCTCTGCCCCCACTATGCTTTTAATCTTCGCCCATATCGGCTTATCAACAAGAGTAGTCAACTTTTCCGCAGGTATAGTAATCTTAACGCCTTCCTGCAAAGAAGCCTTTAATTCATTACCCGATAAATTAAGACTTCCAAACAAAGACTGCTCTTCTGCGGTAGTAAGTTTTCCTGTTTGAAATATGTCTCTTACCTGATCTTTAGATAATGTAATATCTTTGGCTAAATTATATTCAACTAATTTTCGCTTCATAAATCCTTCCGCAAGTTTCGGGGCTTGCTTGAATACTCCGCCAACAATTAAACCTTTACCTATGAAGTCCAATAAATCAATAGTCGTCTTTGTGGTATCGCTTAACTCTCCGCCCATTCCGGTTTCAATCTTCTTGACCATTTCATCGGTAGGAATCGCTTTATCCAGCGCCGCATAAGCTATAAGTCCGGCAGTCGTGCCAATCGGATTAGCAACCGCTGCAGCAGCTATAAAAGGCGTCATTGCTATCGCCATATATTCACGTCTTTCCAGATCAGGGGTAATTCCGGTTACCTTGCTTGACCGTCTTAATAAATCGTAATTATTATAAACATCTTTTAATTGCAATCCCGTTACTTCCGATAAAGCATAAACATTCTGCGCTTTCGCGATATCCTTTTCAGGATCAGTAAAGAAAGATTTTATCCTATCAATAAAAGTAGCAGGCGGAGCTTTTATTAATTCAGGGATAACCGGCGTAACCTCTCTTCCTATGCCGGAATAGTTATCTTTTTTTACTTCCATTCCAATATCGGAATAATCTTCTAAAACTGATTTATTCGGCACGTTTAAACCCCTTGTTTAATGCTTTGTCAACTTTATCCGGTGCAACTTTAAATCTGCGCCCGTCAGGAGAAATCATCTCTATTTCCTGCGCTGGAATTGTTAACTTTGTCTTATCTATCTGTTCCGTAAGTTGTTCATTGATAACTTCTGTCTTTGCGACATCCGGGTCAGTCCCAGTTTTAACCTTTTGAGTAAACTTATTTATCATTATATTGGAGAGTATACCTACCGGGCCCAAAACACCTGCAAAAGCATTTATTGACTTTGCCCCATTCTTAAACGCCTCTGTCGCCTTATCCCAACCCGATAAACCTTTCTTCTCCCTGTCAAATTTTTTAGCTACTTCCTGCACTACCCAACCATAAACATTATCGTCAAAGTTTTTAGTTCCTCTGTATTCCGCGGCTTTGGTCAATACATCAAGAGCAGTCGCTTTGTCATTGTCCAAAAGTTTCAATAGATACTCAGCCGTCTTATTTTCCGGGTCATCAATTTCTCTTTGTTTTACATCTATGGCGTTATCAAATATAGCCGCTGTTTTCGGGTCATCTCTACCTATCTTCTGGACATCTGTTAAACTTAAAGCACCGTTAGCAAGTTTATTAGATAAGTCTAAAGCAATGGTTGTCTTTTCTTCTTGTATCGCTTTTTCCTGTGCTACCTTATTACGCCATATATTTATCTTTGACGCTTTAATCTTGTCCGCCAATTCATCGTTAGCAAGAAATGAATATCTACCCTCTTTACCTTTCAATAGTTCTTGTAAAACAGGAGAGCCTTTTTGCAATGTTGAAGGATCGCTCTGTATATCAAAATCAACAGAGCCAAGACGGTAACTTTTCCATGCTTCCTTACCTTGCGCTTCACTTAATATCTGCGTTGCAACTTTACCTTGTATCAACTCAAACGCTTTCTTGTCGGTTTCCTCAACGACTGTATTATTGCCTATTTGTAACGCCTGCGACCTTATGCCTGCGTAATTTTCAAGCAAGTTTGTGGTATTGAGGTTGTCTGCCAATAACTTCTTTTTAGCATATATATTGTTTATCTCCAAAGTAGCAAGATAAGTTTGCGTGTCCAACTCCATGCCTAATTGTTGTTCAGTAGATTTATTCTGTAATCCCTTTCCCATAGCGGAAGAACGAAGTTTCTTTAATTGTTCAATTTTGTCTTTCTCGCCATTTATATCGGGGTCAGAGATACTGTCTTGATTTAATTGTGCTACCCCCTTAGCCATATTTGATTTAATAGCGGTTTCAGCCATATTATCAACTGCTATAGTCCACTTCATCGCAATATCGCTAACCTGTCCCGCGGCCTTATTGATAATGTTCGAAGTATCGCTTGATCCTTCACGCATAACAGCGTTAGGCTGTGTGTTTAATGCAGCTTGTGAATTGTAACGTGGAAAATTAGGGCTCATAATTTACCTGTTCTCTGTGCATAGTTAGACCCGAGATTAAGCGCACTTGTAAAAGCGTTAGTATATCCACTAATTGCGGCGGTCTTTCCTTTTCTCCGTAACGCTTCCGCCTGTGATAAAGATTGTTGTTTCTGGGTTTCAAGATTGTTTACCTGTATTCGCTTGTCTATTTCCATTTGCGTCTGGGTATCAAGCATAATAGCCATAGGAGACCCTGATAACCCTATGCCTTTTCCGGCAGTCATGGCGGTAGTCGTGCCTATCGCCTGGTTTATCTGCCGGTTCGTCTGATAAGCGGTTAATCTTTTTTGGTTTTCAATATTCGCCGCTTCCTGTTCGGCTAAAGAAGCGTTATATTCAGCTTCTTTTTTTGCTGTTTTTCCTGCGGAAATAGAAGAACCCACTTGAACTATTCCTCCAACTAACTGTAATGCTGTACCGGCCCACCCCATTTTATGACTCCTATTTATCGTATGTAGTCAATGTAGCGATTATACTTAATATTTCCATCGGCAACGGGTCAGAGTTCTTTATATACACCTGCGAGCCATACTGGTAATTATCCCTGAAAGATATGTTAGGGATTATGCCTGTGTATAATACTTCCGGCGTTCCCATAGGTGTTGCAGGGTCCCTGAATGATACCCTCTTTAACACAAAATCGGGATTGGGTATTGTGCCAGTATATAGAATTTCCTCCGTCGTGCTTTCAATATAACTTACATTGTCAAGTTCTGCTTCTGTGCCGCCGACATAAAAACCTTTATGCGATCGGTTAACCTTAAAAGCAAGTTCGTTAATCCTCTGCACTTTGCCTTGTGATGTGCCTCTTTCGCTTCCTGCCTCAAAAGGTAAGGTCTTAATAATCTGGTCATAGGATAATCCGATGCTTACTACAAAATAATCATAAGCTAACGTTATCGTTCCGTTAGTTACGGTCTTTGCCGGTAAGTCCGTTCCTCCGTCAGCTAAGACAGTTGTTGAGCAGGTTTCAAGATGGGTTAATCCGGTTATAGTTTTTACCGATACTCCCCAGTATCCAGGGGAATAAGTTAAAGCGTCAAAGTTATACCGGCTCGTTCCCTTGACTAAAGTTGTCGACCCGTAAGAAGTGATATATATTTCTCCGACGATATTACCGTCTGCGTCTATTGCCCTTAATCTTTGGGTTACATCATTAGCCGAGAAATACGCCGTACTTGAAGTTACTGTAATGGTTCCGCTTGTTGCTGATAAAGATATGGTAGCGGTGGTATTTGCGGTAAAGGCGTTATAGGTCAACGCGCTGTCCAGATATAAACACAAATCCTGTCTGTCGGGTAATTCTATGCTTTCAAAGACTTCTATATACTGTTTGGTTGTTGATGTTCCTCCTGTCGGAGTAATGCTCCTGGCAACTATGCACCATACCTCATCATAGTCATCAGTCTGCGAAGGGATGACCGCAATTGAAGAAAAATAACCGTTTGTGGTTATCCTTGACCAGCCTTGTACTTCCTGATCAACTTCCCGTGTTAATGTAGCGATAACACCGTCATTCCGCAAACACCAGAGAACAGTATCGGGGCTTTGTTGGTAATCCATTTCCCATACCGCAGGCTGTAAGATATGAGGAGATAGAATAGTCTTATCTACGGACTTGTAAGTATCTAAATCCCAAGAGTAAAATAATTCTCTTAATCTTTGCCCGAAACGCTGAATATAATAAAGGAAATTTCCCATTTTCTTTGGCGGTATTGATTCTGTCCCAAAAGATACTTCTTCCGAGGCATTAACATTGGACGGAGTTATCGGATCAGTAGATCCGGAGTTAATCACAAATGCGCCGCCATAAGTTCCGGCAATCAAAGACTTACCCGAAGCAAGCCATTGTATCTGATTGCTTTCATTCGAAGCAAGTTCGATATTTATTCCATCATCATCATTTTGGGCTTCTAAAGCAAAATCATCATAAATAAATGATTTTGACCCCCATACTTTGTTAGGTTCGTAATCAGTCCGGGCAAACCATAACCGCCTTTCGTGGAAATTGCCACAACCCGGGTATCCCCTGACCGCACTCCATGCCCCCTCTGCCCAGATAGTCGTCGCCCCTGATGTAGTCAAGGTCTTAATTACGGAAGCGGTAGCCGTATAGGCATTGACTACATTGGTAATCTGGACATACCCCTGTTCATCCAATCCTGTGGTAGCGTTAGTCCTTGTGGTGCCTATCTTAAAATATGCCCCCAAATGCCCCTTTGTTGCGGCGGTAGATACTACGAAGATACCGGATCCGGTAGGAGAGAAAACAAGGTTAATAGTGCCGGTAGTAGCCGAAGCGTTAAGAGTTGTATCGTCAGTATTATCCTCAAGAAATGGGCCGCCTATAAACGCCAACTCCGTGCAGGTCCAGTTAGCGGCGGCAAACCTTATTAATCTTTGCGGAGGATGGCTTGGATGTGTCAGCCATATAATATCATTTAACTGCGTAAACTGGACATCCCATATTTCATCTTCCGAATAGATATGCGATATTTCATACGGCGTTGTTCCCGAAGTTACCACAACCGCTTGATTAGTATAGAACCTGAAATAATAATCGCCCATTTCGATTATATAGGCGTCTGATTGATTGAATACGAATTTTAAAAGGCGGGTTTCTTTTGTGCTGTCTTTTACTTCCGCCACATAACGAGTTCCCGGGCGGGATATTACAGAACCATAAGGACGTATAAGGAAATTTTCAACTATTTCACAGGCATTGGCATATTGAGCAACATCAGTCCTGCCGAATAAGGACGCTCCAAATTCACCGCCTACAAAAGAAGTTTTTATGCAATCAATTTTCGCCATTATGAATCCGGTTGATTATCCTGTGTTTTTGCCAGTTCCCAGGCGTCGTCTTTTAAGTATTGGGATTTCCCAATTTGCGCGTTCTCTGCCATTGCTTTCGGCAAAGATACTTTCTGGTATTTTTCCAAGAATGCATTGGCTATCCGAACATCATTAATAATCATATAGCCAATATCCGAACAGAGCTTATCTATAAAAGCCTCTACGAAAGAGGAAGGATATTTTGAGGGATCATCAAGATAATATGTATAAATTATTCCAATTCCGACAGTATCGCTTATTATATAATCGCCTTCTTCCCGCCATTCTGCGTTATCGTCGTTAGTGCCGAATATGCGAATACAGGTTGAGGGGCGGACATAGACGACTGTTTCATTAGTATAATACCAGTTCATTGTGGTTGCCGAAGAAACAAGCAAAGCCCTCTGTGTGCAAAAATTCCATTTGCACTCGCCTAATATACTTTTCAAGGCAATCTCATAAACACGGTTAACAATACGGGCGTTGTTAGTATCGTCGGTGATATTGGTAATTGGAGTAGCACCGGCTATTGTCAACGCTTTATTTACAAGCGAAGTTTTAGAGACTGCCATAATATCCTTTCTTAATTAGAGGAGGAGAAGCATTAAGCGCCTCTCCACCTCTAATTATTCAACCGTTAGGTGTACTTAATAATTGTTTTGATTGTGCCTGCCGTTATGGTCGTCGCAGGGTTAATCATAATGAACAGCTCAACATCTTCCGGCATTTCAGCAAACGCTTTGGTCTGCCCTAAACGAACCGTTGATATTGTTGCTGTCGCTATCGCCTCACTCTGTCCAGCCGGCTCTAATGCGCCGCCCCACGGAGCTACCGAGGTTGTAGCCGCAGTATCAAGATAGACGGTTGATGTAGTAGCCGCCGCGCTCAATACAGGCAGATAGACAATTACATCCGTCAGCTTCTTCCCCTTCGGTATTTTACCGATACAAAGAGAAGACGTTGATGGAATAGCCGCCGCAACCGTATAGGTATCAATCCATACCTTTTCAACGGTCTTGATAAACCCGTCAGCGACATAATTATCTCCACTCCCCCCGGCCCTAACCTTTGTTACATTATCCGCATATAAACTTGCCATCTTATTTCCTTTCTCCGGCTATACCGGATTATTATGTGCGTTTATCGTAATCGCACCCCACGGGGATATACCCGTTACACAGTTTGTCCTGACACAACTCTTGCCTCTTCTAACCTTACTGCGCCGACATTCAGCTCATAGTAAATCTGCCAAGAGTAAGACAAATCTGTCCTCTCGTCAGTTCTTACCAAGGGAGCGGAAGCCATGGCAAGGCAAACTCCGAATTTCTGGAAAGCGACAAGCGTGATTGCTCCTGCTGTTACATTGCCGCCGGTAATCTGGGCAATACGAGTTGAGGTAATAAACCTCATCCCCATAAACGTATCAACCTCACCCCTTACCAATGCTTTGACTGCGGCGTAATCCGAAGAAGTTACCTGTGAAACCTGTAAAAGGTTAGACAGGGCCAGAGGAGTAATAACGATAATCCTGTCCTCTTCTTCCACATTGGCATTGTCAAAAGCATATTTGACGCTCGCTAAATTGGCTAAGGTGATATAGCCAACCGTTGCGATTGAAACTGTGTTGCTATGAGTAACAGAAGAAGAACCTGTTTCCCCATAGTTTGCTGTTCCGACTGCGGCAGAAAGAATGACATCGTCAATCTTCCTACCTAAAGAAGAAGCAGCCGCGATAGTGTAAGAGCTTCTTGGATCGGAGATAGAACGTAATTCATCGCCCCGGTCAAGGTAACGGGCATCGTGGTAATCAACCATTGTTCCCATACGCCTTGATAAATTCGGGTCATTGTTCGGTGTAGCGACATTTCTGCCGCCTTTTACCGACATTGACCATTCGCCAATCCTGTCCTGAAAGAATGTCTTGGCATTGACATTCGGTCTCATAAACACATAGTTTATAAGTTTGGAATATTTCTGCTGTGCCAACTGCATAATATTCCTGCCATACGCTTGAGCGTATATTTGATTTTGGGTGTCTGCCACTTTAAGCTCCTTTGTAAAAGAAAAACCCTCTTAATAGAAAACTCTCTTTCCTTTGCTTTAGGATTGATTGTCCTCTAATAAGAGGGTCGCTCTTTAGGCAATATTATTTTTGCGGGGGCTTATAGCCTTATCCACCGTTCAAATAATAAAGCTCTGGGGCTTCTGTCGCCTTATCTTTGCTTTACTTACTTCCTTTACTTACAATAGAATGTAAAGTATTCATATACTCCACCGCCCTATCGTGCTCCTCATTCGTTGCTTTCGGATTAAGATACGGGTGGTTAGTGTCGTTCATGATCTTGTCTATCTCCTGTTTAGCCTGATCAGGAGTTAGGGCGAACCTCGAATACTTGAAATCGCCGATCTTATTCTCGGCGAACTGTCCTCCTACTTTGGCAAGAAATTTTACTCCCTGCGGAGTTTTGAGCAACGAAGCGGTAATAAAGTCGTTCATCTCTTGGCTATCCGAAAACTTATTTATTACCATTTGCCCTAATTCTACATTGCTGTCGTAAGCGTCGCCCCATTCCTGGCGTAAACCGGATACCATATCGCCTAACTGCTTGTTATTCTCGGTAACGTATTTGTTGTAGCTTTGCATAGACATATCTGTATATGCCTGCCATAATCCGTTTGCCTGTTTAGGCGTAAGCCCGAACTTATGAATAACCTCTGAAAATGTTTTCTTATCAAAGGTCATTGACTTCATACTTTCAGGCATAGTCGGGTCTTTTAATCCGTAACCTTCCGGCTTATCAGGCACGCCAAGCGCTTTGTTAAATGCCTGTATTCCTGCAATATCTTTATCGTCTTTAGGCAACGGCACTTTGGTATGGCCCAACAACTTCTCCAAATTAAGGTGACTTTCAATAGCTTTTGACAAGCCATCCTTATCGTCGGTAAATTTCTGCATAGTTGGGCTATTCACATAATCAGGCGGCAAGTTAGATTTCCAACTGAATGCAGGTGAAACCGGCGCAGGTGTTACTGGTGCAACTGGGTCAACTACTGGGTCTTGATTGTCCACAACAGGGTCAAGATTATCCGGCATTTTATTCCTCCTTTTTTGCCAAAGCCACAATGACCTCGGCTGGTTGTGTAAGCAAGGTCTTAATCGTCCCTATCAATCTGCGATTAGCGTCCCTCGCTATAACTTCATTTGTATCAAGCGTATCAAATATATTCGGTGTCCAACCTCCTATGCTTTCCAAAAACTTCATCACTTCTTTACCCTGTTCGCTGTCAAATATGCGCAGGGAGTTTTGTAAGTCCTTGACATATCTTATATCGGTTAAATTACTCAAGGGTTTTCCTTCCTGTGCTTGCCGCTTCGGCAATCAACTTATCTGCAGCGGCAGCTGTCTGCACTGTCTTTGCACCTTCCTGCATCATTGCTAACTGCTGGACCTGTGCCTGTTGTTTTGCCCTTGCTTCCCTTATCTTTTGTATCTCATCATCACTACGCAAAACTTTAACCGGCGCACCTGTAATCCCCCAAATCTCATTCCTGGTCTTATCACCATCAACTCCGTCAAGTATTTCAGGAGAGAAATTCGCCATTTGCCCGGTCATAGTAAGAGCGGTAACTAAGGAATTAAGTTCACTACGCCTTTGGGCCTGAGCTAACTGCGATACATAATCTATCTCGTAGCCGGGATCTTCAATCAGCTCATCAGGTAATGGCGGTAATCTTCCCCTGCGGAATAGTATGCCGATTGTGCGCTGGATTATGGGATTGCTAACTTCCGCTGTCCACCTGCCTACTGCCGGGCCCAGGAGTGTCATTTTCTCATTAATCCTCTCATAGACTTCGGGGTTCTGCATTTGTTTACTGATCCCCTCAAACGCTAAGAACACATCCCGGAACATTAACGTCTGCACCTTCTGGGCGTAATACTCAACTGCCTGTGTTCCAAACGCCGGGTCGCCGTAATTAGCAAAGGCGAATATATCTTTAGAGCCACCCTCCATAACACTGCGCTTGTAATAATTAACAGCCCGGGGATTAGCGTTAAACGGCATGATGAAGGCGTTATCCGGCAACGCAATTGGAGGATCTGTCCTTTTCATCATAGCCCTAAGGTTAGTTTTGGCGACTGCGTTCAGAAGCCTCGCAAACGGCAATGCTTTCATAGCCGGAGAAAATCCCCAAGGGAGAAATGGGCGCTTATCAAATCTATGGCACATAGCGGGGAACTCGTTATACCCGCCTTCCTCAATAATTTCTTTTCCATCAACATCTATCCAACACGCCTCAATAGGCAAGTTTTCTTTCGTTTCGCTCCGCATATCCCTGCGAAAGCGTTTTCCTATGAACAATAAAAATTTATGTTTCTTTTCCTGCCTTGCGTTTAACTCATCCTGTAATTCCTGTCTTAACGCTTCCTTGCCCCAGCGTGTTGCTGCCTGCAAAGCTGTGTATTCAAACTCAATATAATATCCAATGACCCGACCTCGCGCGTCCTCAACAATGCAAACCTGCTTTAATGGCAAATTATGGAAGCGTATATCATCCTCCAAGTCTTCTTCTTCCAAAAGCAATGACGTGCCATATACACCGCTTGATTTAAACGCCGGGAATGACTGGTCATAATAATTACTGCGGTTTAGGGCGTGATAGACTTCATTGGATACATCTTCAAGGAAATCCGCCACCGCTTTGTTCTCGGCTAAATTCTGGTTTCTTGGTTTGAGCTTGAACCATTTGCTTGTAGCAGGCGTTAGGTAATTCTGAAATCCGGACGCCAATACATCAGCGCATTCCAGAGTTGTTGCGTCCCAAAGATTAGTTACGCTTAATTCATTTCCCGGCGCATAGCTAACATTGACATCCTGCGCCTCGATATAAAAATAATCATGGAGTATCTGCCAATAGCTTTCCATATTTCCCCGGGCAGAAGTTAACTCCTTAAAACGGTCTATCTTCTCCTGTGCTTTAGGCTTATCAAAGCTGTTGCTCTGTTTAGGTTGGGCTAACTCTGCTATGCTTGGCATTAGTATTTAAAGAAGTTTTTAATCTTCTCCCATGGTGCTAATTTTACTTTTGGTTTATCCGACGTCTTTGGCATAGTCAACTGCATAGCGACTGACGGAAATTGTGCCATATGAGTAGCAAAGTCAATCCCTCTTGCTCTACACCATTGCTTGTACGGTTTGGATGAAATTAATTTTTTCATCTTATTCTCCGAGTAAGGTTTTTTTAGCTGTGCTTGCCTCTCCAGCGATTCCCAGCGGGGACGAATAAATTGAACGAGACCGGGAAGCAGCTCTTTTTTTAGCCGTAGTCACTGCCTGAGCTGTAGCCTGCGCTTTAGCAATCGTGTCGGTAATTGTTTCTGTCCCAGTTTCTGTCCCGGTTTCTGTACTTGCCGTTGGAACCACAGCTTCTGATTCTTTGCTCCCTTCCCCAAAATTAGCAACCTTTTTCCCCTCACTATCCCACGATGTAAGGTTGACCGGATCAACTATCGCGTTAACAACATTTCCATCTTGATACGACCACGGCGCTACAACTCTTTGTATCCATCCTGATCCTTCATTCGCTCCGCTAAAAATCTCACCCATTTTATCACCCCCGTAGTAATATTTCTAATTTTTTCCGTGTCCACATCCTACAATCCCTATCAGGATATTTTCTTTTTCTCACAAAAAAACATTTATCTATTTTGGGATATTTGTCCATTAACGTCTTGATGAAATATTTCACCAGTCCTTTGCCTCTGTGTTCGGGATTAATTTCCAGCTCTCCAATAAATATTTTAGTGCCATCATTATGTAAATGTCCATCTTCTGTCAAAATTAAATATTCACAAACAGCGGTCAACCGCTTGTCTCGATCCCTTAAAACCTCAATCATCGTATTCCAGCCGAGCTTAACAAATCACACTCTTTAGAGTATTGGGGATGTCGATTAAAATCCTGCTCTTGTTTATAATTTATCTCTCCAATTAAGCTGACCGCCATAATAAGAGCGTCAGCAAGGTTGGGAGATTTAATCCCTTCTGCCCTCATCTTCTCTTTACTTATTAACACCCGGCGCTGGTTATTATCAAATGTATATTTGAGCGTGCATAACTCCTTGATTAAGTTCTCATCGCTGATATGTATATGCCCTTTCATTACCAAGTCTTTGAGTTTATAAGCATTAGCAGTTCGGGCATTGCCATAGAATTTATTGGTATCATAACCGAGGTTAGGATTGCGGAATCCCAAAAAGTCATCTCTGTTGCGTCCTTTGACTAACGTATCAAGCGGGCCGGCTCCCATTCCGTCCTCATCGATAACCGACTTATTTACTCCCTGCTCATTGGCGGTTGTCAATATCCTGCCTGTAGTATAATTCAAGTCTTTGTGATCCCATTGGTCAACAAAGACCTGCTCCCAGTGTAATGCGCCATTCTGCCGCAGGATTACACAAGCGCATTTATCATCGCCATAGCGGGCTACATCAAAACCCGCGACCTTATAGCCATAGCCCTCACGCAGTAAATACGGATTATTTTTGGTATTGAGTAATTCTTGAAAGATAAATAATCTATCCGACTGCTCAACCTCATCATCAGAGTTTAGGATAAATTGCTTGTAGTGATTAGGTGCTTCTGTTTCTTTTGCCCGGCAATCCGCGATGAAATCAGGCGGTAGGTTTTTCTCATTAGCCCAGGTATTAGCTGTCCAACATTCATAGTTTTCATTTTTATAATGCCTCTGCCCTGTCGCCTCATCAAGTAGTTTAACTTCCTTTGCCTTAGCCAGCCATAAATCATAAATCCAGTTATGCCCGTTAGCATTAGCAATAATCACTAACGGGCGAACATCAGACCCATTCTCTTGGCGCAATCTATCCCGAATAAACTGGAACTGTATATCGTTCTCAAATTCTTCCGCTTGCTCAATCCCCGCAATAGCAAGGTTGATATTTTTAAGAACCTGTATTTCTGCGGCGTGACGGAACATTATAATAGAACCGTTAGGAAGTTTATAATCCTTATCTGAACCGACGGTAACATTAAAATATCTTTCGAAATCCTTGATTGTACTATCTTTTAGGTCGGTATATTCTTTGCGGACAATTAAAGCGTGGGAGCCTGGATAATCCTCGCAGTAAGTGTAAATCTTAAGCAAAAGCAATAAAGTTTTCCCCGTCCCAATACTGGATTTTAAACAAGGGAATTTACTCTTGGAGAATAGAAACTCTGCCTGATACCCGCCCTTCTTGACTTTGATTTCCATTGCTCTCCTGAACAATAATGACAACCCTGTTCCCGCCTTTGATTTCCCCAGAGTGTTCAACTTTATCCCGAAGTAAATCTTTTAATTTTAAAGCCAATTCAAGCCCTTTTCCCCTCGCTTGCCAATCAGGAATATCCAGAAACTCATTAGATATAACCTCATCCGGTGAAATTTTCTCAATTCCAACTTTTTCCGATTTCTTATAATTATGTAAATATCCTATAACCTTAGTAGCATTAAGTAGTTCGGATAATTTCTCTGCAAGAACCGAGTCAGTCAACCCTTTGCGTTCCAACACATCAGTAATTTTAATCCTGGCCTCAAGTTGCTTAGTGCGGGATTTAGCGGTAGTTTCGGAATACCCAGCGGATCGTGCCGCATTATAACAATTCATTCCGAGTATTCTGTTTTTTTTGTACTTCTGCTGTCTGATGTTCATACGTTTATGATTATCATATAAATCCCAAAAAGTCAAGAAAATTTATAGGACAACGGAGCATAAGTTTTATTTAGTTATATCCCAAGTTATAAATTAGCCGGGCAAACTCCTGGCTTTTTTATTTAAAAAATAATCCTTGACAAAACGTATATATTCGTATATACTTTAATCCATGAAGACACTGATAGATATTTCAGACGATAAACGCAGAAAAATGAAGCAGGCTAAGAAATCATCTGGAGTGTCGTTCAGGTATCAGGTTGACAAAGCTCTCGATCTATATTTACAAAATCCGGCCAGGGAAAATGACAAATCAAACAAACAAACAAAATAACCCCGTTCCAGACATTTTCACCAGGAAAGCGCTTTCCGTCATAGCCGGATTGCGTCTACTTCCTCGCACCCTGGCCGGTGATGTTTGGGGCGGGGTTTAATTATTACGGAGGAATTATGCAAAACAACCCAGAATTTACCCATCACTACCGCAAAGACAACACGCCTGAGCAGGACGCAATCGAGGAACGCATCGTGCAATCAACATATAAGGTCATAGCGGAGCAGATTGAACTTAACAGAGAGGTTCAGGCCGCCAACAGCCGGGCAAGAGCGGCAATCATCAGCATCATTGTAGCCACGATTGTGATTATTGCAGTAGGGATATGGTGGTCGGTGGCTCATGCAGACGTTATCAACATGGACGCCATAGCTCAGATTGAATCATCGGGTAATCCGTTGGCTTACAATAGACAATCCGGTGCTTCCGGCTTATACCAGCTCATGCCTTGTGTTGTAGCTGATTATAACGCTTGCCATCCTGCCTCTAAAATCGCTTTTAAGGCTGTTTTTAGCCCCGTGGTGGCACGAACGGTGGCAGAATGGTATTTAGCTATTAAGATACCTCAATATTTGAGGCATTATGGAAAGCCGGTTACAGTGGAAAATATAATCTGGGCCTACAGCGCAGGGATCGGAAACGTAGTCAAGGGGAGAATGCCGGAAGAAACTAAACAATACCTCGCAAAGTACGCACGATTGCAGAAAGGACGCTGATTATGTTTAATGATACCGAAAGAGTTGACCACAAAAAAATAGAGTGTGCCTGTGTACGGCAAATGAATAAAAAATTGAAAACCGGCGTTCCGACTATGACGGTAGCCTCAATGCTCAATAGGATAAGCGCAGAAAAATTCATTGTAGAAGTACGGGAGGGATATTCTATTATGAAAGTTGGATGGAGAGAATTTGTAAAAACATTGTAAGGGAGGATTTACCATGTTCGAAAACATAACCTACTCCGACATAGTAAACGCCCCGCCGATTGAAACAAAGGATTGTTCGACGTGCCGTGATGGATACTGTACCGGACATAAGATTGAATGGTTCGACGGCACAAAGAAGGATTTGTTTATATGTACCAAACCCGGATTAACCTATTTTGAATGTTTGTTGAATGGACGGAAGGAATGGAGGGAGAAAAATGGATAAGACTATTTTAGAAAAAAGGATAGCGGAAAAGGCGAACAGGAGTTTTTCTGATCAAATGACAAGAACAATAAAATTGTTGCAAAGTGATCCAATCCTTTCTCGTCTTATGATTTATAAAGATAAAGAAAAGAAAGAAATGTTTGAGTTATGCGGAACAGGTGGATATTGCCCAGGAACAACATTATTTCGGACTGATGAATCGTTGTTGCTCGCATCAACAAACTTTGAAAAAATAAAAGCATTGTTGATAGAAGAATATGAAAAAAATGAAACAGACAAGATGTTAAAGATTGTGGGAGATATAGCAGATTTTATTGAACGACGAGAGGATGAACGATGACCTGCCGAACCTGCTCAGGCCGAGGCGAACTCTGGCAATACACAACTCCTGAGCTCCAAGAACTCCAACAGGACTGCCAGCGGTGTTTGTCGGTGGAGGATAACAGAGAAATTGAAAGGATAATTAAGAGGAGGGGAGATGACTCAAAATGAACGAGTATGTGAATTATTGATTATGAAAGGCAAGTGGACAAAAGCACAATGCCATTTGTGCCGCAAAATTCACCGGAGCAAATGCCCGGTGTTGGTGAAAAATCAGAAAAAAGAATTGACAACCAACGAAAAAGGCGTACAATAAATACTATGCAAACGATCTCGGAAGTCGTGAAAAGCAAACTAAACAATCAAGCCGCCATTATAGCGCAATCATGTGGAATGACATATTGCGCTTTTTTTGTTTGTTCCGAGCAAACAGAAAGATGGCGGCTTAAATTTTATGGGAGGTAGGTATGGCTTTACGAGCAAAGAATCCGGAGAAGGTAACACCAAGTAAACCAAAGTTTTTAATCAGCGGCGCGTCAGGTATCGGAAAAACCTTTTTTGCGTTGGATTTTCCAAAACCGTATCTGATTGACTGCGAGGGGGGGGCGAGCAGACAACAATATCAGGACAAACTAAAGGCAAAGGGCGGTGTTTATCTTGGTAAAGATGAAGGGAGCCAGGATTTCAAGGTGGTCATCGAGGAAATTAAACAGCTCATCGAAACCAAGCATGACTATAAAACCTTGATTATTGATTCCTTCACTTTTCTCTATCTGTTGGAGGCCGCTAAAGCCGAAGCCGAGATCGGCAGCGACTTCGGAAAAGACAAGAAAGAGGCGAACAAACCTACCCGCCAGCTCATCCGATGGATTGAGAAACTTGACATGACGGTCATCCTGATCTGCCACGCAAAAGAGAAATGGGTACGCAGAGGTAAAGAGATCGTTTCTGAAGGCACAACATTTGACGGTTATGACAAGCTTGAGTATATCCTTGATCTCTGGATTGAGATATTGACCCGGGGGGATAGCGCAAAATTCAAGGTCAAAAAAAGCCGGATCGAATCTCTGGTACAAAACGAGATTTACGATCTGAAATATGAGAAATTCGCCGAGTTGTACGGTAAGGATGTTCTCGAAAAAGACGTAATCCCGGTGGCCATGGCAACAATCGAACAGGTTGAGAGAATCAACAAACTGATCGAGATAGTCAAGATAGACGCCGAAACCGTTGAAAAATGGTTCAGCAAGGCCGATGTGGAAAACTGGGCTGAAATGACCGGAGAGCAGATCCAAAAGTGCATCGACTTCTTAGGAAAAAAGGTTGAGGGGATCGTTGAGCAGAACTTCAACGCCTCTAAGGAAAACCTTAAAAAGGAAGTCGAAAAAAACAAGGTGGAAGAAAAAAAGAAGGAGAAGAAATAATGAAAAGAGATTGCGACGGTACGGGAGTAAGAGAGCAGGGCGAATATGTTTTATTGCCCGAAGGTGAGTATGATGTGGTTATTGAAGAAGTCCGGGATACCGATAAGGACGGTAATGCACAGGAAACAAAGAACGGTGATCCGATGATTACGATTAAACTTGTTCCATCTTCCGGTGTGTATCAAGACGAAGCATGGGTATGGGATAACATTACCATATCCGACAATCCGAACAGTCCAGGTTTTAAAATCCTTGGACGCAGTAAACATTTCTTGCATTGTATCGGTGAACCTTACGAGGATAAATTCTCATGGGATTCGGCGAACTGGCTTTACAAGAAATGCCGGATTAAGGTTGAACATGAACCGCCGAACCAATACCACAAAAAACCAAAGGCAATCGTATCCGGGTATATTCTTACGGATGATTTACAAGAGCCGGCAGAGGATAGTCCGTTGTAAGTATAACCCCATCCCCAAAGGGCGGTGGCATAGTATGAACTATGGCCGAGGACTTAGAAGCAGGTTACCAATCCGTAAAGGCGGATACCACGAAGGGCAAAGCGTTAACTCTCCGGAGTTCGAGTTCCCTGGTAGTCGACGAATACCTGCCCGCCCGATGGGGATTGTGAGAGGGAGAAAGTATGGACGAT
>JBAZFL010000007.1:0-21823 GCA_041653455.1 Clostridia bacterium | reverse complement strand
TTACCAGGACCAGACCAAAGGTTTTTCAAGAAATGATTTACTTCGTCCAGAACCGCAAACTCTTCGATGATGGATATCTTGCGAGAATGGAATATCGGGACGCAAACGGCTTTGATCGTTCACGGCTTGATATTAATAGCACCGGTGCAGACTACACGGATGAATCTGTTCGGCGGTATTATCGGTCACTTAACTTTCAGGACAAAATTGTTATAGCAATAGAACGGGAAATGAGGACCAGAAAAAACGCCCTTGTGTTTACGCGCTTTGTCCAAGAATCCGAATATCTTGTAAATAATATTCCGGGCGCGGCAATAGTCACAGGGGAAACGAAAAAGAAGGATAGGGAACGCTTGATAGATGGGTTTAAATCCGGCGATATCCCCGTGGTTTGCAATGTTGGAGTATTGACAACAGGGTTCGATTATCCGGAACTTGAAACGGTTATCCTTGCCAGACCAACTATGAGCCTGGGACTTTATTATCAAATGATCGGGCGGTCAATCCGGCCGCATGAAAAAAAAGATTGTGCCCGTGTAGTTGACCTATGCGGCAATTATAAGACATTCGGCAAAATTGAGGATCTTGAAATAACAGACGGCGGGAATGGTAAATGGTTTATAGCGGCAAACGGCAAGCAATTAACTAACGTATATAATCCGTAGGTAATAATTAATGAACTTTCGATCTTTCGGATCATCATCAAAAGGGAATTGCTATCTTGTCGAATCTGACGGGATAGCGCCCCTTATGATCGAGTGCGGACTACCGATGAAAGCACTCCGCGAAAAATTAAGTTTCTCACTGTCTGGCCTTGCGGGGTGTCTGATTTCCCATGAGCACGGAGACCACTCTAAAGCCGCAAATGATCTACTTAAGGCGGGTGTGGATATTTGGACATCAGAGGAAACAGCCGTATCATTGGAAATAAGAAATCATCACAGAACAAATATTCTCATGGCAGATAAGCAGGAATGTATAGGCGAATGGGTTGTTCTGCCATTTGACCTGCACCATGATGTTCCGACGCACGGCTTTCTTATAGGAGCCCCGAACCTTGAAAAACTGCTTTTTATTCCCGACACTTCTTATATCAGAAATCGCTTTGAGGGCGTGAATATCATAGCTATTGAATGCAATTACATTGCTGATAAATTGAGTAACAACATCCAAAGCGGAGCGCTCCCAAAAGCAGTTGGCAGGCGCGTGAGGCGTAATCACATGAGTCTGGACACGGTTATCGGAATGCTCAAGGCAAACGACCTTTCCCGGTGCCGGGAAGTTTGGCTACTTCACCTTTCCGATGGAAACAGCGACGAAAAGGAAATGAAGAGACGAGTTCAGGAAGAAACAGGAATTGCGACGTATATCGCTTAGCGTCGGGAAAAATCCGGTGTGGAAATAATATAAACCGGTGTCCGTAAGTATAAAGGCAACCTTTCTTATGGGAATTGGGAGTAAAATGTAGTGGCAAAACGCAACTTGAAGCAATTAACAATTTTATAAACACTTACATCCTCAACGCCCCTGCCCTGTTAAGGAAGGCGATTGAGTTTATTGAACAGGAGGGTTTATGACATTTGAAACAGAGTACCAATTACAACAATTTAGAGAAATTCAGGGTGAACACTTTGATGTAGATGGAAAGGTGTATGCAGGTAATGGCAAAGAACATCTACTGGCAGAACAAATGCTGAAACTTATTAATCAACTTGAACAAGAGATTACTCCACTTTGCACATACGATTGTGATAAATGCGGAAATACTTATCAAGACATTCTTTATCATGAAAAACCACAGTTATTTATATGTCCGTCATGCAAAGGAGAGCAACCATGAACCTACCTGAACGATTTTGGAAAGCAGAATACATCATACTTATGAGTGGCTCATCCAGCTTTCCCCGCTCGAAATAATTGATCACGGTGGAATGGTAGGTATGCAATCAAAAGACGGGCTGTCGTGCGACGAGATTATCGTTAAAATCTTACGCCCCCAAGTATGGGACAATATAAAACAATGGTATGAGTTGACGCGCAGTGAGTTTGGCTATTGGTAATAGATAACGAAAAAATCAGCCGGAGCATATGCCCTTTTGCGGAAGGCGATTGAGTTTATTGAACAGGTGCGACACCAGAACCGTACCTTCACCACCGCAGATGACAAGCAGGATTTACTGAAAGCGATAACCAGTAAACATGAGTGGATGAAATTTGAACCGTTCTCAAAATAGCAGAGCTTATCTGCAAGTGGAAGGGGGTTGAGTGATGGACAACGAAAAACTTGAAATGATTAAAAAGATTCAGCCACTGTTTACGGAGTGGAAGGTAGGGGATAGGTATTATGATACAGAATATGAACTAATTGGTTATGTATTTGCTATTCCTGACGCAAATCATATATTTTATGAAGGGGTGCTAGAAAGTAGTGAACATATAATTTACATGAGGTCGTTTAATGTTTGCATCCACTACCCCTACCCTCACCAGATGTGGGAGAAGGTGGATTTGGAGTAAATACTACATGGAATCCTGTCATGGAACAGTGGATATTTACGTTGACGGAGAAGTATTATGCGCTGAAGCCGATCTCGAAACAGCCTTGCTAGAGGCTCTGGTCTGGCAGATGGAGAAGTTATAACGCCGGAGCTAACCGGCGAGCGTAGCGAGTCCGCGTTGAGCGACTTTGTTATGCTTTTTTATAAAGGACTTAAATATGGTAAAAAATGGCCCAACAATGGAAAACATTAACCTGCTACACGATAAAGCAAAATTAAAAAAAGATGGCGTGTATTCATTTCGTTGTCTTTTGTATAGAGTTAAAAATGGGAGATTCACACATTTTTCGCACAGAAATGAGATTTTAGAACGGTGTGGTAATTTCAATGTCAGCATTGGATTCTCTTCTACTCCAAGAAAGGCATTGGTTAATTTGTAGTGCATAACAGCGCAATAAGTGGAATTTGGAGGTCAGCATGATCGAAGACGAAGACAAATACGAGAAACCTGATGTCACACAGATAGTACACGCTCTGATTATTTACGGCTTAGTTGTGATCGTGGGGTTCTTCTTGCTGATAGGGCTGGCGAACCAGCCGGAGCCGGTAAAGGACAGTGTTAAGGTGGAGGATACAAAGTGACACAGGCCGAGCCTCTGCCAATGCCGAAAGGGGAACTTATATGAATTACGTTAAGGTAAAAGATAGAGAAGAAATCATCGGGGCATTAGCAAGGGGTTATTGCTATCCCGACAATGAGCGTAAAACTGTTGACGCTAATTTGCTGATAGCCCAGACAAAAGAGATAATCAAGATGTTGAAGAAAACGGGATGGGTGAAGCATGAGAAATCTAAGCAATAATTAACATTGTTATTTTTTATTTTGAAAGCGAGGATTTATGAAAGTTGATTATGATTTTTTATTAAAAGAAATTGAAAGAGAAATAAAGGCAATCGAAACACAAATTACGATTGAAGTGACTGCTGGAAATGTTGTTAAAGAAGCCGCTGAACGTGGAGAGAAAACGGCATTTATTAAAATGACCGCGTGGATAAATAGAATAAGAAAGATTGAAACATAACGCATGAATCAGCGTGAGCGCCACTTGTGGCGCGAGTCGGCTGGATGGATTTGTTATATTTATTTTTATGAAAGGTGTTAATATGACAGAACTTGAAGAATTAGCGCAAAAATTTCCCGACCATATAATTATTGAAAAATGTTTGTGGAACGGAAAGACAAGAGTTGAAATTGACCATATAAATAACGACATTAACAATCCACTTGATTATGTGAAAGCGTTTCGTAGGTTAACCGAAACAGTTTCTGAAATATAACAGTGCAATAAGTGGAAAATAAAATTTAAGTTATTTTAATTATTAAGGAATAAACAGCTTGAATAGGGAGGCAAAGGGATGAATATATTTATTGCGATTATAATAGCTTTCTTGTGTTTTTTCTTGCTCGGATTTTGTGTAACACTCGTTCCAAGAGGCACATCTCTTTTTTGGGCATTGCCAATCTCTGGTTTTATTTTCACTCCTGCGCTTGCAATTGGTATTTATGTGGGAATTAAAATACAACATATTATTTAGTTAAGGAAAAGAGTTGAATAATTGCGCTGAAAAGATTAGCCTGTCCCCAAACTTCGGGGGAGGGTTATTATGATAAACAAGGTGAAAATTGAAAATAGTTAAAAATAATGCTTGACATTAAAATATAATGTCTATATAACTTGTATCTCAAGTTAAGAGTTCTTTGAAAGTGTGGATAGTGTAGCTCAGTGGGAGAGCGCGAAAATTTCTCTTTTCGCTTATTCCCTGAAAAGTGGCGTAGGAAAGAGTTACTTCTCTTGGGTAGACGAGGCCGATGGTTCAAATCCATCCACTATCCCCAAAATATAACCGATGGCGAAGATAGCGGTTACTTCTTCTGGTGGAAACACCGTTATCGATTAATCCTCGGTTTAATGAATCTGGTGGCGAAGATTTCAGCTACTTCCTGCTAAGAAGGCCGAAAGGCACTTGCTGAAATCGCTTATTCCCCAGATATAACCTACTAAAAGAAAGGAAAAGAGTATGGCGAAATTAAACACTGCAACAAAGAAAGACCCTATTTTTACTCACGAAGGCGCAAAAGCACAACACATTAATCCATATCAGCAATTACGGCGATCTGTCTGTTCCTGTATGCTCTGGGAATCAGAGTTTTACGAGGACGGAGAAACTATTGCAAATCGTATAGCCTCTTTGGTTAAAGAAGTTCCAGCCGAAAAAGTTGCTGATCTGGCAATCGAGGCAAGAGAAAAATTCAAACTCCGGCACGTTCCCCTTTTGCTTGTGCGTGAACTGGCAAGAATAGGATATAAAAAAACTGCCGAAGTTCTCAAAGAAGTAATACAACGTCCAAATGAATTAACAGAGTTTCTTTCAATCTACTGGAAAGATGGTCGCTGTCCCTTATCAGCACAAGTTAAAAAAGGACTTGCGGCAGCGTTTCCTAAATTCAATGCCTATCAGTTGGCAAAATATAACCGTGATGAAAAAGTAAAATTAAGGGACGTTCTGTTTCTGTCTCATGCAAAAGCAAAAGACAAAGAGCAAGAAGTGGTATGGAAAAAACTCATTGATGGCACACTGGAAGCTCCCGACACATGGGAGGTTGCTCTATCTGCCGGCAAGGACAAAAAGGCAACGTGGGAGCGTCTATTGTCAGAAGGAAAATTAGGCGCATTGGCTCTTTTAAGGAATCTCAGAAACATGAAAGAAGCCAATGTTACAGAGAATGTTATTTTTAACTCCCTGAATAGTGTCAAGATAGACCGTATTCTTCCCTTTCGTTTTATCTCTGCCGCAAAGTATGCTCCCCAATGGGAAGCACAACTAGAACCAGTAATGTTGAAATGTTGTGCTGATAAAGAGAAATTATTTGGAAAAACTGTTTTGGTGGTTGATGGAAGTGGTTCAATGTTTGGTACTCCTATTTCAAAAAAATCAGAAATAGACCGTTTTGAAGCGGCAGCAGCTTTGGCTATACTGGTTAGAGAGATATGTGAATCAGTAGCAGTTATCGTATTTAGTTGTAATCCATTTGTGATACCTTCCAGACGTGGTTTTGCATTGCGTGACAGTCTATACAGCAAAGCTGAGAAGGGAGGCACTAATACACAAATAGCCATTGACTTAGCTAATAGAGAACATTATGATCGGATTATTATTATCACTGATGAACAGTCACATCGATACATACAACCGCCAAACGGCAAAGGATATGTAATTAATGTAGCTTCTGCCCGTAATGGAATTGGTTACGGCGCATGGAAACACATTGACGGTTTTTCAGAAGCGGTAATTGATTGGATAAGGGAATATGAAAACTTGCAGTAAGAAAAAACCGTTTACCATAGTGCTTTCAATTGAAACTTATAAAGCATTAGAGAAGATAGCTAAAAAAGAAAGTCGTCCTGTGGCACAAATGGCAAGAGTTATTATTGAGAGATATACTGACCCAAAACTGTCCCAAGGGCAATTTGGGGAAAGCAAGTAACTATAATGATTATTAAATTGACACTCCTAGATGTTTTCGATTCCCATGCACTTCCGCCAAATCTATTAGTAATCATTAAACATTCACAACTCAAAAACTTGCCCCAGAATTGCCCCAAACATTCCAAAGGGGGAATTATGAAAAGATTAGCAACTCTAGCGTATCATATTACATAGATTGTGAGACATAAACTATTTTGCTTATCATATACGGAGTACAATGGAGAAATAAAATGATTAAAAAGAATAGACAGCTTAAAGATGGAGAATCAATTACTTTAATAGACAGTGTTGTTCATTATTTAAGGTGTTGTGATTGTGGATTGGTTCATAGATTGGATGTATCGCATGGGAAAGGACAAAGACATACGGTTGTAACATTTACTAGGGATAATAGAGCAACATCACAAGTAAGGAGATACAAAAAGAAAGTGGTTGATTGTTGTAATCCTAAATGTGGGTGGTCAGGAAATTCCGCTGACTGCGTTTGTTTCAAACACGACCCTACTTATCTTATGTGTCCTGAATGCCATGAGGTTGTTGAATATTAGGGGGGGGTCTTATGAAAAGATTAGCAGTAGCGTTATTGGTGGTGATGGTGTGCGGATGTGGGACGATTAAGAACAATGTAAAATCATGGGATAGATATGATACGGCATACCAGGCAACCTATTTCACTTTAACCGCTGTGGACTTAGCGCAGACTCGTTGGATGGCTAAACAGGACTGGGAATGGGACGGTCGGGAGTATAAAGAAAGAAACCCTATTTTAGGCACTAAACCGCATCAGGACAAAGTTGACATTATGATACCAGCGGGAATGATATTGCATACCGGAATTGCCCTTGCATTGCCACCTAAATATAAGTTATTTGACTTTGAGATAAATCCGCGTAGAATCTGGCAGATGTTATGGATTGGCATAGAAACTGCCGCAGTCGGTAACAATATGGGAATTGGCGCAAGGATTGAGTTTTAATGTAACGCCTTCTTGTAGCAATCAACCTGACTTTTAATAGCTGTTTCGCACTCTACAGCGATATTTAAGGCTTCTAAGATAGATTTATCGTCTACAATGACAATCTGTCTACATATCGGGTCAGGACAAGAAACATTGGGTTTGACCTGAATATTAGAACAGCCTATTATGCCGATCAGCGATAGACTTAGCAGTATCGTAATAGCTTTCATCTTTGATACATTTCCCTTCTATGTTAATATTAGCAATCTTTGCGGTTAGATTAGCCGTTTCTTTGGCGTTCTTTTTCCATGCCTCGTTCATAGCGTTAATTGCCTTCATGTTGTTATCTGCCATTTTAAGTTGAACTTGCTGAAAGGCAATCTTTTCTTTTTGATACTGCTGTATAAGGCTGTCCTTGCTTACCTTATAATAAACCATTCCTGCACAGGCAAGAATAGCCAAGAATCCAAGAATACCGATTGCAAGGTTCTTAGGGTTCTTTATTAGTGTCCAAAGTGCTTGTAACGCTACCATGATTATTTCCTCACCTAACAGGTTGTTTGATGTGTGTAAAAAGGCCAATCGCCTATGTATGGTTGCGGATAATTAGGCAACGGTTGAGTCCACGGAATCGGGTATGTAGGTTGTGGAATCGCCGGTTGAGGATAATACGGAATATATGTAGTTTTCTGACAATCCTTCAATCTGATTATCTCTTTTAACAATTCAATTTCTCTTTCTAACGCTTTAATTTTACCGTTCATGATTATTTCCTCAATGGATTAGTTTCAGCCCATTTTTGTAGAGCTTTTGGTACAAAAGCACCGATTAAAAAAGCTGTAAAAATATAAAGCCCTGTAAACGGGTCAGCCGGAGGCTTGAAGAAAATTAGCCCTGCTGCCACAATACAGGCTATAAATGAACACCACGACATGACCCGCATGGTTGAGGGATTGCCGTTATCATCGGTTAATAAGGTTGCCTTAGTTTCGTCCATTATTTCCTCCCCGAATCTGTTACCGCATAATGATTTCCGTCATGTTTTAAACCGTCTTGTTTGAGTCCATTGCCTCCCCAAAAGCACAACTCATGCAATCCTTCCCAATACATTCCAAAGTCTCGGTGTGCGTCCGTAGTGCTTAGGTAAACTCCGTCCCCATCGTATAGGTCTATATCTACCGCCAGACCGTCATAATGTAGGGAATTTTTCATGTGCTTAAGCCCGTCTTTGCCTAAGCATGGTTTAAATCCCGATTCAGTCATACGTTTAATTAATAAGACAACACACTGAGTAAATAACATTCTTTTTTCTTTAAGTGATAATTCCATACTATGCCTCGTGTGGAACAACCACATTACCTGTTTTTAATTTCTTGCAATCAGGGTTCTCGCAGTCAATCTCATGGTAGTGATTATATACTCGTTTCCAGAGGTCTTTAATATCATTCTTAATCCCGTTCAGTGTTAAGAGAATCAACGCATTTACTAAAGTCAAAATCCCACCGATTATAATTATTACAATTCCTTCCATAATTGACAAATCCCCTTTTTCTATTTTATTGATGCCTCTGGACGGGTTTCAGGTTTCCCTTCCTGATAGTCTATGACCAGATAGACAGCCCGTCCTCTCTTTTACCAACACACCCAAATCTCAATTCCAATAAATCCCATTATCCCGCCTACATTAGTCACCGCCCAGTCGAACCAATCGAAGTAAGTCTTCTTTACAAATTTGTCGTAAAGTTCCTTTAGCAATCCCGCCAGAAAAGCTAAAAGCATTCCGGCTAAAGAAGCCTGAACGGGGATTGCCAGTATTGAGATAAGGAAATACCCGACAATGCAGATTGCAAATCCAGCGATAAAGTGTTTTAGTTTGTCTGTTTGAATCATTTTTATTACCTCCTAAAGTGCTCTATAAATATTCACCCTCGTAATGGTATTCGGATTGAACCCCGATTCCACTGATTTCATGTTTCTTGTACTTCCGTTTTTGCTTGAAATAAGATGTAGGCCAGTAACGGGGATGTCAGTTACTCGCTGAAAAACAACATCATCAATATAAAATTCTGCGGCAGAAGCATTTGAAGTGTTTTGATATTTAAGAGCAATCACTTGTGCCTTAGTCCAATATTGAGTTACTTGTGTCCATGTGTTAAGAGTGGAATATGTAGCAGTAGCATAATCAATACCTCCGTAGATTGAACCAGAAGTTAGATAATACCAAAAAGAAGTAGTGTATAAAGCATTTGCTGTTAGAGAGAAAGATTTAGAAAACCCTCCGTAACTAGGAGTTGAATCAACTATATGTGCGGAATAACTACCACCATGTTTTTGCGTAGAACTTTGCTCAAATGTTTCGGGTGTTTGCTGTGTGTTCCAACCAGTAGGCGGATTTCCGGTTTCAAAATTACCATTTTCAGTATCACCGTTGATAATATCCGTATAAGTTGCCCCACCACCAACCGCACCGGCGTAGGCTTGTGCTGATTTTCCCGTGCTGTCATAGAAAACAAAAAGGTACTTCGTGGTATCTGTATCGTTCCCAGCGTAAGAACTAAAATCTATACTGTCATGGAAGAACATCGTTCCGCCGTCTACAGTGGCGATGTGCAGAGTGCCGGAAACTATTGCTTGTTGTAGATTACACTGTAATCTATTGCGACTCTGTAAAATATACATATAATTCTCCTACCATGCAGCCACGGAAGCGTTGGCCTTATACTGAATCCACACACCGAATAAACGGGCGTTCTCTGTCATGTCATCAGTACCGCCAACATTTCGGGAAACTTTGAAGTGAACTAAATCCCCCAAAGCAGGTGTACCACCAATCGTAATAGCCGGAGTTGCGCCTGATACCTGTAAGTCAGTTCCATTATCTGCTAAAAGAGCATCTGATATAACTTGTGCAGTTCCCAATGCAGCGTCTATTGCATCACTATCACTTAACGCCCCACAGGAAATTTCCCATTCCACCGTATCGTTTGTGGTAGAACCTGTATTGGAAGTCCAAAAGAATTTAGCTTTAATTGTGCTTCTATCCCAATTTTCAGGCATAGGTATTTGAAATTCAGCGTATTGTTCGGTTGTACCGTCAAACAATAGGTAATCCATGTTAATGTCATTAGTAGCGTATTCTTCCGTAGAGATAACAGCCCCATTGGTTGCAGTGGATGTCATGGCTGAAGCAGGGATAAAGATTGTGTCGTAATGGGTGTCAATGACTTCTGCTGTGCCTGTTTTAACAGCTCCCGTTCCTGCCGGTGTAATCACTACATCAAGATTATCCCCGCCCGTGCCTGCTGTTTCTGCTGTGATGTTTACACTTGCACCTTGGACTCCGGTAATTGCTACTCTTTCGTAATTGGTGAACGTCCCTGCGGCATCAGCAGTATTGTAAAGACGGAAAGTTTGTTGAGCTGTGGTATTTCGTAGAGCTAAAATGTTAGCTGCTGCGTCACGATATAGTTTAACGTCATAAGATGTTCCTAAAGAAAGTAATGAAGTGCTTGCCGTGTCGGATAAGATACTAAGCGAGCTGTAAGCATTAACACCATGAACAGAAAGATTTCCAAAAGCATCACCTGCGGCATTTCTTATTGATAAAGTTCCATCTGAGCCAATTTGAAGCCCAACACTATAAGTTCCATTGTTGACGTTTAAATTGTTTGTTCCATAGGTAGCATCTCTGATTTGTTTGATTGTCCAAGGAGAAGTCCCTAAAGATAACCCGCCCCAAATCGTTGCCGGACTTCTTACTATGAGGTTTCCATCAATGGTTAAATCCCCTGTTGCATCGGTTAAAGCTTTAACCGTGACACTTGTTATGGAAACGGTACAAGTATTGGAGGGAGTTATTATAAATTCTGAATCAACCGTAGCGGTAATATAGTCTACGATAGTAAAAGCACCGGAAGCAGGAATAGTAGTCCCTGTTTTACCGCCCATAGTATAGGTTGCCGTTGCTCCACCACCAGTTCCGGTAATGGTTACTTGATACGTTACATTGTTGGATAAAGCCCCTGTTATAGTTCCTGTAATTGGCGTAGTATTGCCGGTAACGTGAACCAATGCTCCTGTTCCTGTCATTGTCCAAGTAACGTCATCCTCGTTCCATGCACTTTCGTTCCAAGTTATAAGGTCACTACCTAAAGTGGCATTTATAGTTTCGTTCTTCCCTGCTGTGGAAGAACCTACAACCAAATTATCAGTTGTGGTTAAAGTAGTCCCGTCGTCAGTAAGGGACGAAACGTCTATAGCTGAAGTAGCATTTCCTTTGTAAATAGCATTGTCAGTCATAGAAGCAAGACCAGTTCCGCCCTGTGTTACAGGTACAGGGATAGAAATAATACCAATAGATGTAGGCATCCACTTGGTAGCGTCCCAAATAAAAGATTGTCCTGAGCCAATAGCAATCGTATACGTTACAGAATTTGCTACTACAGGAATGGTATTGGTAGACGTATCATTGTTTACGACTGTAAAAACTTTTCCTGCCGTTGTGTCAGTAGGAGAAGCCAGTGTTTGAGAATTACCCGTAGTCGTAGTAGTTATGAGTGCGCCTGCGTATGCGCCGATAATTGTAGCTGTGGTCGCTGCGTTTGTAGCAGGGTCAGCCACAGTATACATTGACAATTTATTAAGGTCAGCACCAAAACCGTATATTCCACCAGAATTTAATGTTCCACCCATAGTTCCACCTCCTTAGAAGAACAGGCTATACTTAACAATAGCCCCGTTCCCATTTACGGAATTAATGCACTTGAATTTTCTAATGTTGTTGTAACCCCTAATAACGTAACTCTGCCCTGCGTCCATTTGATGAATATAATTTGTTCCTGCGGTAGCTGTGGGGAGAGTTCCTGATAGAGCAAATTTGATTGCAGCTATTTCAACCGTGATTAAAGCTGCTTTCGGGGGAGAGTAGCTTAAAATATCCATGAAATTTTCAGCAGTCGCCACCGTTCCGGTACTTGTGCCACCAGTAAGTGTTTCACCCGTAGATGTAAAATCACCACTTACCTGATTGACAAAAATGATTCCTGAATCACTTGAACCTGCTGTGCCGTTTTCGGTTGCTTTGGCAATTAATCGACAAGTTTCATGCGAAGTACCACCTGTCAAAACCTCTCCAATTACTAATGCTGCGGTTGCTCCTGTCGTGTACCTGACCCATTTCTTAGCGTCTTTCGGTACGTTGAGTAATGAACTATCAAAACCCCTTGCTGAAGTGATCGTAGTCCAAATCCCTTCAAATCCCGTTTCCCCATCGTGAGCGAAAATTTGCATGGTGTCCTCCTTGGCGTATCGCCTTTAAAATAAAAAAAGGGCGACCAATCCTTTCGGATTAAATCGCCCAATTCTTTTGGTACGTTATGTTAAAAATTAATACAGTATTCCAAACAAGAATAATGTATTTGTTGCTCCTCCTGCCTGATTAGAAACTTTGGCCTGTATTACAGTTGTTGCCGCATACGCTTTACATTTTGTTGGAGTAGTTGCCGGTACTGGCATAAGAATTATTGCGTCACCGGAAGCATCCAGATTGTCTAACTGGTTTGTCGGCAACCAATCCGTTTCTGCTCCATTTTGACCTATACTAAAATCGGTACTGTTTGCGTTTGCTCCGGCCACTAGAATAGCTTTTGTAAGAACACAGGTTACTCCTGTGGGTACGGTGTAGATAGTCGTATCGGCATCAGCATTTAAGGCTATGGTGGTTGTACTTAAAAGTATCTCAATTCCTTTAAGTCCGGTGGTTGTTATAGTTCCCGAAATAGTCGGTGAAGTTAATGTAGGCGTATTTAAAGTCAAAGCGTCAGAATCAATATCGTAAATTGAGATATAGTCATAAGTCTGCGAACTATACCCTGATTTCGACATGACGATTTTAAACTTCTGCGCTCCTGCCGTATAATCTGCATCAGATACATAAAACGTAAAAGTACCATCAGTTCCACTTGTCACAGAATTAACGGCAGTTCCGCCAGTATATGCTTCGTATACGCTTGCAGCGGTAGTTGTCCCTGCAAGATAAACAGAGATAGTAGCAGAAGCTATTATTTTACCTGCACCGTCTCTCGTAGTTCCTTTATAAATATATCTACTCATAAATACTCCTTAACCACCGATTATTTGGCGTTTTACATCTCGTCTTATTTTTTCAATTCTTGTTTCTTTTTCTGTATCGCTTAATTTCTGGTAACTTTGTTTTTTAACTTCTGCGTCTATTTTAGAATTTACTGTTTTGTTGTATTTAATATTGAGTTGCTTGAATCGTTCTTCACCTACCCTCTTTTTTAGGGTAGTCATTTCTTTAGTGTTCTTTTGTCCCCATTGATTAAGGTTCTGATAAGTGTTCGCATTGAGACCAAAAATATCAACTATACTGCCTACTAAAGCCGTAGCACTAGGGTCGGGATAATCACCTCCTACATTCTGATAAATATTTTGAACTGGAATAGGAACGGTTAAATCAGCAACGGCACTACCGATTGTCGGCTTGTTTCCTTGAAAGTTTTTACCCTTAGCGAAATATATTCCTTCTCTAACTAGCGGAGTTGTCTTGTTCATCAGAAAATCAAGACCTACGCTTAATCTCGTTGATTCACCATATCCGGCAGTCGTTAAATCTTTTACAATCTTAGTCTGTGCGTTTTTAGACTGTCCTGAAAGTTGCCTTGCGATTAAAGTGATATAACCTGCCTTACCACCTGTAAAATCAATTCTTGTATTTCCCTTGCGGTATTTAAGGAAGTTAGAACTTAAAGGATTTACCTCAACGCTGTTAGAGTCGAGAGCGTTTAGAACTGCGGCAATCGTTCCAATTTCTGCGGTTATTTTCATTAAGTTATAAGCCGCTTGTTTTCTTGCAAAGTTAGTTTTTAATCCCGCACCTGCAAAGTGTCCCGTAAGCACATTTACGTTCGCCCACATCATTCTCGGAGCCCACAGGACAAGACTTACTACTCTTGCTTCTCCGATATGCGCCCTTGCTGTCGCTGAATTAACCAAAGAACCAATGTCTTTTATTTGGGTAGTGTTCATGTCAACGCCGTTCTTTTTAGCTGTATCGTACAGAAGGTCAAAGGTGTTCATTCTCATTCGTAAAGCTGAATTGGTAAAAGCAACTTCAGAGGCTCTAAACGCCCTTCCGACATAAGGTATTCTTGCAGGGTGTGAAGTGGGATATTGTTCCTCAAACTTAGCCAATATTCCGGCTTTCTGATAAGCACCGTTTATATAATTATCTCTTGAAACTAAATCGGCGTGAAGAATGTCTCTGGCTATTCTATCACCGTGTTTATATTTTAGTGCCTTGTAAGCATCGGTAAATGATTTTTCAGCCGCTTTCGCCCATACTGTCGGGTGTGTCATTAAGGTATTCAAACCTTGTCTTAAAAGAAAACTATTATCAGCAGAGGCAACAATCGCTATTGAGTTATTGTCTATTTCAACTACTGCGTCTTTGGCTAAATCTAAGACTGCCTTAGTAGGATTATTTTTAGCTGTATTTTTAAATTCCAATACCCTGCGTTTTGCCAATTCTGATAGGGTCGGGTCGCCATTCTTTAAATCCGAAACATAGTTTTCAAAGTCAACCTGCGCCGCACCGTATTCAAGTCTTTCTTTTTCGGAAGCAAATCCTTTTACGGGGTCACGTTTTAATTTTAAATTAGCGGCGTTTTTAGCCAGTTCAATTAACTTAGTCGCTTCTTCTCTTGTAACCGTTCCTGTTTTTCTTACAGCGGCATCATAGGCAGTTTTAACTCTATCCCTTGCGTCTTTGAGTCTTATTCCTTCATGGTCTAAAACAGTTTTCTTTCTTTCTGTTTTTAAAAGGTCAAGGTTTTCCAGTTTAGTTGTAAGTTTAGCTTCTTCATTCGTGAGTTTTGTCTTGTAGCGTTTCAGGTTAGAAGCAGACTTCATTTCCTCGTTAGACTTCTTCCAAAGTTCTTCTAGGTGAGGTTTCGCCCATTCGCCAACATCTTCAACAACTCTAGTAGACCATTCAGCAAAAGTCCTTACACCTGCCTCTAAGTGATACGTTCCAATCTTTCCGAGTTTAACGGCGATAGTCGGGTCAAGACCTGCGCTTAATTGAGTACCTAATTGTTCTTTGAGTTCTGCTTTGACCTTTAAATATTCCGCATTGGTAACGAGTTTATTTTGTGAACCGTAAGCAGTCTTTGGTTTCTTGGAAGCGATATAATCGTCAAATCGCTTTTGAACTTCGGCTAGTTTAGTTTTTAATCCCTCTATTTCGGCGTTCTGTTTTACAGGGTCAATCTTCTGTCCTGTGCGTTCAAGAACCTCTTGCCGTGCCTTTACAACTGATTTAATAGCGGTAACGGGACTATCGTTTAATCCTTGGTCGAAAGATTTCAAATCTTTTGCTATCTCTTGTCCAACGGTATGAATTTCAGGCGTAGTTCCTAATTTCCAAATTGTATCTACATCACCACGTTTTACCGCTTCTCTGGAAATAGCACCTATCATCGTGCCGGGGCGTACACCTTCGGGTGTTTTACCACTCATTAAATCGTTAATAGCTGATTCATAACCTTGAGCAACAATAGCATCGCCCTTTGCTTCTTCGGCTTTAATCATTCCTTCTTCGGGTTTATACTTAGCAATATCTTCGCCAAAGTTTTCTTTATTAACTTCTTCTACCCTTAAAGCCGTTCCGTGAGGTTTAAGTTCTCCCTCAATCGGTATTTCGGGTTTAATCTCTGGTTTGGTAGGTTCTATCGTTTTTATAGGTTTAACCACGTTTATTTCTTGCGAAATGGCCGTAGGTTCAACTTTCTCAATGGGGGCGGCCTGTTCTACATTAACTTCTTCGGCTACTTTCGGCGCTTCAATCTTATTTTTTATTGGCCTTGAAACTTTGCCTTGTTTTGCATTTTCAAACATCTGTGTTTGAGCATCAATTAATTCAGTGTTGCTATCGGCAAGGGTGAAGTCTTTTTTCTGCGGTATCTGCAAGGTATTATCTTTTGGTTCGATAACGCTCTTTGTAAACTCCGGTGATACTCTTTCCTGTCGTGGAATTTCCGGTGTCAATAAATACGGATTCTCGCTAACCTTGCCTAGGTCAATGGTCGGTGGTTTGACAGCACCCTTAACGCCTTTAATTCCCTTGATTGCTATCGGTGCGGCAACAAAGGGAATTGCTTCGCCTACTGTCCTTACGGCTGTAGATAATATCGGTGAACCTGTTTTGTCATAAGTCCAATCTGCCGCCTGTTTAGACTTGTCAGAAATATACTCAAACGGTGCGGCAACATAACCGGACAGTTTCTTTCCTGTTTCTGTTTTTGGTTGATAGAATAAATTTTGTTGTGTCTTGTTCGCAAACTCTTCACCGAACTGACTTACACCGTCTGGTTCGCCAATCGTTGCAAACTTCATAATACCTGTCGGAATCCAATTAACAGCACCCAGACCACTAGATAAAGCCGCTTCACCTACGCCTTTGAATTTATCCCAAGGGGTTTCTTCTTTTATAGGCGTGTATTTATTCCACGGTTCAGGTTGTGCGTATTGTTCCCACGGAGGCATTATTTAACTTTCTCCCAATTCTTCTTGTCTGCCGGATTGCCACCTTTAAATTTATATCCGTCAACTACCTGACCTGCTTTTGGTAAACCTGTTTTTTGTGTGTTAGATTTGTTTTGTTGTGCCTGAATAGCCTTACCCTTTGCGCTATGGGTCATTCCTGATTCGCCAACGGCTACATCGGGATAAATTATAGTGTCGGGGTCAACTGTTCCATTCTGAACACGGGATATTAACGCCCTTGTTTGTTTGATTCCCTCTGGTGTCATATTTGTTTCATTCTGTTTGAGAAATTCCTTTAGTTCTTTTATGCCCTCATTTTTCTTAGACCTTGCGTCTTTTTCACCACCACCTTCTTTAGTAGTAGTAGAAACGTCTTGTGCAACGGCTTTAACTTGTCCCGTGCTTTTATTTTTTTGAAGCATGACCTGTTTACCACCTACAGAACCTTTGTATGGTGCAGACCATTCTTCAGCGTCTTGACCGCCTATAACTTCCTCGTTAATCGGGTCGTAAAGCCCACCTTTACCCATTTGAACAAGACTTGAACCTTTGAGTTTCCTCTGTTCCATTTTAACTTGATTAGCCAAAGCCGTTCTCTGGTCAACAAGTGCAACTCTCTGTTTCTGCAATTCTACAATTTGTTCTGGTTTGAGTTTTGATTCAGGATTATTTAACTGTGCGTCAATTTGTTTCATGCCCTTATCAATATTACCCATCCTAATAGTTCCTAGTGAAACATTAAATTCAGGGTCTTGTGCAAGTTTCTGAAAATTATCAACTCCCGATTTTCTACTTATATAATTAACGCCACCGATATTCTCTACTTCAAGTGGATTAAGTTTCTCTATAAAGTGCTTGTGTTCTTCAGGTGAGGAAAATCCTAATCTCGTGAGACTTTCTTCAATGGGAATAAGTTGATTTTCTTTTTCCTGTTGCTGAATTTTCATATCTAATATTTTATTTTCTCTGTCGTTTTGGTCAATTTGCATATTAAGCCTTTGTCCTTCTAAAGCGACTCGTTGCTTCGATTCGTCCTCTAATGCTCTCATGTGTCTGCCCTGCTGTTGGAGCTCGGCAAGATTAAGGGCTGTCTTGGATATTGTCCCTGTCGCCTGATTTAATCCTTCACCTATCCCAGAGTCTAAGAATCCCATGTTAGTTCTCCTCAATAAAGTTAAATTCAGGCATATAAGCCTTAAATAATAGTTTTGTAACGGCTAGGTAAATATGAAAACATTTTTCCATGTCTTCTTCTTTTGAAATTGGTTCAATCAAGATAGTCCTGATTCCCTTGTAAAAATCGACTAAGTTATTTTCCTGTGCCGTGATTTCTAAAATCAATTCCGGTGCATTATTCATGTATGAATTTATCCAACCAAAATGTTTCTCTAAAGCGTATTCCTTTAAAGATTTCATTTTCTCAATTTCTTCTTTGGACATACCGACTATTTTATGTGTGGCTGTGCAGATATGCGAATCAACTAGGGCAGAAACACCACCCACTATTCCACCAACAACTGCACCCACAATAGCGCCGGGGCCAGACCATGAAGTTAAAGAAGCACCTGCGGCTATGCCACCTGCTACTCCACCTAAAACACTTCCGGCAACACTTCCGGCAACTGCGGCATTTTCCTTATCGCCACCTTGCCCGAACATCAAAGCCTTGCCTATGTCTTTTCCTGTGCCTGATTTTCCTAGCATTCCTCCAACTACACCACCACCTATCGGAGCAACATAAGCACTCATTGGTAGTGCGGCAGCAGAACTCATTAACGAACCGCCCTCACCTGCAATAGTGCCTGCGGTTTCGGTTAAAGCACCAGTTGTTAATCCGCTTGCGCCAGTTGTTGCTAAAGGAGTTGTAGTGGGAGTCGCTAATATGCCTGCCTCTGTCCCGCCAAAAGCCAATTCACTTGCATTTGCACCGCCCATTGTAAAACTACTGGCAGGGGTTAATGCAGGTGTCGCACTTGTTACTTCTGTAGCCATAGTGGGTACGGTTGAGGCAGGAGTTAGTGCTTTGCTTATCATATAAGTAGAGGCTAGATTTCCGGCACTTCCAACCAGACCAGACATACCGCTTTTTTTAGAAGCGTCCTCTTGCATCTGCCTGTTTATGTCTGCTTGTCGTTTTTGTTCTGCTAGTTGCGCTCTTGGCATCATTAAACTGTATTCTTCTTCTAATCTTTTCTTTTCCAGTTCCACGGCAGGATCAATGCTGTAACGCCGTCCCAACGCCTTCCTTTGACCCCATAGTGTTGTGCTTGCCATAATTTTATCCCTCTCTTACAATATGATGTGTAATGCCAAGAGCCAATGGTTCAAACCCACATGTTTCATCATCGGTAGTTTGTGCGAACTTTAAAGAATGAAATACATATCCGCCAAGATTATCAGTTAAAAATGGCATGGCAATTCTATAACCTGTTTTATTAGGGTCAAAACAGTCTTTGAGGGTTGTTCCCGTTGTGCAACCATCACCATAATGCGTAGCAGAAATATTATTGGTTGTGGTTGTCTTTGCTTTGATAATTAATTTAATTTTATCCAGCATGGTTTCTGCCATGATGGTATCTGCCGGAAGGTAATCGCCTAATTGGAATGTTGAAACAATGTCATTACCATCAAACGTAGTCCCGTATTCAAGTCTTTCTATGTAGCCAGTATCTATAAATCCGTAATTATACTGATTGCCGTAGATATCTTGAACATCAAGTCCATACTGCAAATCCATCCCAGTGCCTCGATCAACTTCGTACCATTTGTTTCTGATAATATCGTAAACCCATTCAGCATTTAAAGTTGTGGTCGAAGTTCCCGAAGCGAATAACCAATGGTATTCCTGCTTTTCGTTGTCCATGAATCCAATGGAATCACCAATCATCGAAGCCTTGATACATCTTGAATCGCTCTTATCGAAATATTCTTTAATATCTCCATGAATAGGAATAGGCGCACGACCGTCTGTCATATAAATACCGTTTGCGCCCTGAAAAATAGCCAGAGAACGGTTTATATTTATCCCGCCGGAAGGTTCAGTTGAAAGGGTAATTGTTTTTAAAGTAAGGGGTGCAGGACAACCTATTGAAGTGGAAACAGGGAAAATTGAATTAGACCATGTTTCTATATCCTGACCTGCGATTACCCAATATTCAGTATCTTTAAAAATAAGGATAAGGGAATAGAGATTCCCACCATATTGAGAAAATAATTCTGTACCACAAGTAAGCTCTCCTTCATCACCAATATAAACATCTACTGAATCGCTGCCGTTGTAAACCTGCGGCATATACTTTGCAGAACAAATCATTTTGTTTTTTTCTGCCGACATATCGGCGCATAAAAGATTTCTTCCTTGTGCAAATATCGGGAATTTATAATGTGACACATCTTTTTCTGTTGTTATTCCACCGACATAATTAAGCCTTACTGAGGCATCCATAGCCTTATCAAAACGCACTCTGTAGAAATAAAGAGGCGTTGAAACATTTTTTGCTCCGATGGTTAGCCATCCCCAAATTGATTCCGTAGTAGATGGATCAGATAAAGGACTCCATATTGTTTGCGCTCCCATTTTATTTGTTTTTGTTTCATCTGAAATATTTGCATTGTTCCAAGTAATCGTTCCCGATCTGGAAAAAGATATGGAATTTTCAGAAGTACCATCAGAGACAGCACCCACGCTGGCGTATTGCGTACCAGTCCAATAATCAACACTCATTACAGTAGCAGCGGTAGTGTTTACATATTCAGGCGGAAGTCTAAAATGAATACCGCACATTCTTTCTTCAAATCCAAATTCCAACATATAAGTTGGATAGGCATCCATTGAACTCAAATCTGCGTAAGTATCTGCCGTATCTACGTCATAATCATCTTTAAGAACTTTAAGGCTTATGTCTTGCCGTGCTGTTGCGGTCATTTTATAGGCAGCAGCAATATCTCTATATTGACCATCCCATAAATCTGTAATTCCTTGAAATGGAGCATCAAGCGTAATCTTGTATATTTCAGCTTCTCCGGCATCTAAATAAAGTTGATACCAATATAAAAAATAACCTTCTATAAATTTAGGCCTTGCTGTATCAACTGTGGAAGAAAAAGAGACTACTCCTGTTCTTGCTAATGAAGCTCCCGTATCTGTATTATCAAGTATAGTAAGCGAGTTCCATGTGGAACCGTTCCATTCTTTGCAGGTCAATGTAGAAGCAACTGTATTAGCTAGACTAACATAAGGCTTTATTCCTTTTAATGGTCTAGGAGAACCGATTAATAAATATCTCCAATCTGGAAGATAGGGAGAAGAAGGAACTGTAAAATCAGCGGTATGCCTTGCTATTCCCTTGGAAATACGGAACTCATCGATGGAACCAGCAAACACATTAGCGTGATTAGAACTTGCACCTATTTCAAGTACCGCGGCAAGATCAGGAACCTCATTGGTAGAAATAGCCGTTGTTTCTGTAACTGATATATATGGAACGCCATCTCTAAAGGCGTACATGGTCGTTCCGTTTCTTGAGATTTCAATATGCGTCCATGTATTATTAGCAAAATCTCCCATGTAGAAAGAATATTCAGCTTTTACTACCCCTCCAACCATAACCTTAAAATTAATATTGTTGACACTGCTTTTAATATACCAATAATTATCGGCATCTTTCCATTGTCCGCAAATACCAGAATCGGCAAGTTTGTTGCTGTATCGCATCCAGTAATCAATCGTAAAAGGCTGATCTGCAAAATACCAATCGGCATGGTCGGGAGTTGTTGCGTAGTCACCTGTTCCGTCAAACAGAATCGATCCTGTGCCGAATTTCTTATAGGCTGTGTCAATCTGTGTGCTATCAACGGCGGTAATCGCTTTTCCGCCACTGGTTGAATCGGTGATAGTCGTTGATCCGTCTGTTCCGTTGCCGTGAAGGTAAAGTTTTGTATAGGAGTCAATTCCTGTGCTTAAATGGGCGATCTGATCGGATGCTTGAGAATTATTACTAAGAATGTCCGAGAAGTCGTAGGAATTAGTGACGGTATAATTTACAGTGGAAGATGAAGTTATAAACGCCGTTTCAGGTAGTTCATTACCACCCCAGATTAGAGTTTCCGCCGCATTGGAAGAAACCATATTCCCCGCGGGTGCGTTGCTGAATCTGAAACCGTCAGTAAAAACAGTCGGGGTATAAAGAGTTGATCCCGCACTTGTCATAAAGTCGCCAGCGTTTGGAATTGCCGTGGTGTTCTGAAAAAGATG
>JBAZFL010000006.1:0-22788 GCA_041653455.1 Clostridia bacterium | reverse complement strand
TAAAAACGCAATCATTTTTTATATTCACTTCAGAATCATATAGCTGCGCGGTTAAAACCTTTATTACTGATTTTACTTTATCTCTGTAATCCTTAACAATATCAACGACAGATATATCAAAATCCATCTTTTTTCTCGGCATTGCATTGAATTTTACAGATTCTAAATATTCTTTCAGCTTATCCCAGTTATACAAATCAACGATTTCAGTTATTGAATATATCAAACTTAAATCATCTTCTATCATAGGCTGATAATGCGATTCTTCATAGCTTCCACACAAGGTGTTTTGTAAATTTTCAATGTACTTTACGCAATCTTTCAATCTTCTTCTTGTATATGTTAATATTTCATTTCCGTATTCAGAATGAAATATGTTATCCTCAGTAATTAATGCTTTTTTAGCGCTTTTTTCCAACCATTGCTCGTAATCCGGATAACTTTTGACAGTTTTGATTACAGATATAATAAGATCTGTAAGAGTATTAAAATTCTTACCATAACCGAAAGTTGATAGTAGATTTGAAAATGCATCATCATGATTATTCAGATATTCCTCATAAACGGAATTAATAGCATCTTGTAAAAATTTATCAGCTATTGATTCATCTGCAACAGAAAAACCTGGATCTACATCGATTAAACTTGCATTCTTCCTGATTATTTCAGAGCAGAATGCATGTAAAGTTGATATTGTCGCTCTTGATATATTCTTGTATTGTTTATATATATACCTATTATCAGGATTATTCTGAATTTTATCTTTTAATGCTTTTCTTATCCTTTCCTTGATTTCGCCAGCGGCAGCATTTGTAAAAGTCGTCACAAGAAGATTCTCACACTCGACATTTTGTGTTTCATCCGACAAAATATTTACAATTCTCTCAATTAGAGTTGCAGTTTTACCGCTACCTGCAGCTGCAGATACTAAAATTTCTGTATCCTTAAGATTTATTGCTTGCTTTTGCTGATCTGTCCATTTTACCATTTAACTTCTTCATCCTTCAAGGGTTTTACTTTCCGGAACCCACTTTCTTTACTGTCGAAACCGCATATCATCGCATATGAACAATATTGACATGCAGTAAAATCTTTATCTTTCAATGGATGTGCTTCAAACTTTCCATCAGATATGTCTTGTGCTGAATTTTTTATTGTCTTTTCAATACTTTCATATATTTTCAATTCTATATTATTGTCAAGCACTCTATTCTTCATTACATTATCTATATTTATCATGCTGTAAAGAGTATCATAATTATCATTAAATGAATAACCAGCCATTACTTTTCTTTTATCCTGATATGACCTGTCTTCAGTGTTTTTAACCTCAGCAAAATCATGATCAATAGTCAGATAGTACATACCTAACAGTTTTGCTTTTTTGAATTTGTAATATGCATATGCATACAAAGCAAGCTGTATATCATAGCCATACTGAATTTTATACAATGCAGTATCATTATCTGATGTTTTGTAATCTATTACTCGGAAATATTCCTCACCATTACTTTCACCAACATCAATTCTGTCTATTTTCCCAACGACTTTTATCTTTAAATCATTAACGTCTAACATGACAGGATCTATAGGCATTGATTCATCAAACTTTACTTCCAGTAATTTAGGTTTTAACTTTTCATCTTTCAATATATTTAATGAATTAATTACTGTATCTGCTGTCTGCTGAACAGCTCTTTTTTTAACATACTCAAGAACAGAATCCCTCTTATATATATTATTGGACTTAGTAATCTTTTCAGCGGATTGCTCACAAATTAAATAAATATCATCATATGTATATTCCTTGTCTTCATTACACACTTTATACATTGTATCAAATAGGATGGAATGTTTCATTGTGCCTAAATTACTGGAAAAATATTCAAATTCACATCGTTCCTCGAGCTTAAGTCCATATTTCATCAAAAAACTATATGGACACTTAACATACTGTTCAAGCATTGTGGGGCTCATATTAATATTATTTCCAAATAATAGTTTTGATGTATCTCTATTGGTAATTTGTACTGAATCATCAATATGTGCAAACAATTTATCAAAATCAGTACCCTTGTAGTATTCTTTATAATAGCTGTTACTGGGAAATAAAACTGGAAAAGCTGTTTTAAGGTTATATATATATGCGTTTTTCGGTATATCCTGTTTTGTTATAATACTCAATTCTGGGAATATATCAAGAATTTTTAATAACCATACAGATATATTAGCGTTAGACCCATCAGAGTTACTTTCATGGTAAGAGAAATGCATATTTTTTTTGGGACTCTGTATAAGTTCATATACTAAATATTCTTCTTTATTAACTTGATTTTTTGGATCTTTAGAGATATCAAATCCGTTATCCTTAATTATCTCGATATCTGAATCATTCAATAAAGATTTTGCTTCACTTTCTAAAGGAAAAATTCCTTCATTCACACCTAATACTATTACTGTGTCATACTCAAGTATATCTGTTCTTTTTGTGTTTGTTAAAAATACGCAATCTTTTGTCATAGGAGTTACACCGACTGTAGTTTCCAAAAAAGCTGATTTTAAAATATTCATGTAAAATTCAACAGATTTCTTTTCATTTTGGAGCATAACTACCATTTGATCCAGTATATCTATGAAGGAATTATAACACTGTCTCGCTTGTTCAGATTCATTTATGTCAAGGTAATTTTTTTCTTCAATGATTTTTTCAAATACTCCTGATTTTTCAACTAACTTGTAAAAATATGATGCAAATTCAACTGGTTTACATCCATTTTTAACACTTTTAAAAAATGGATTTAAGAAATTGATTATATTCATTCTCAGATCATCCATTACTGAATCATATGTGCTATTCTCATAATTCCATACGTTATACCATGTTTTTTTTGTTGATATACCCCATTTAATAATATAGTTTTCCAATCTTTGAGCATCAGCTATTTCTATTATCGAATACATATTTTTAATAAACTTAGAAATATAGCTTGTGTCAAAATCCCATATGTAAATATCAAGTATTGATATAAAAAATTTAATTAAAGGATTGTCAGCGATAGTTCTTCTTGTATTTACATAGAAAGGAATTTCATATTGATCGAAAACTGCTTTTATAATTCTCTCATATGACTGTATATCTGATGCTACACAGAGAATATCCTTATATCTTAATCCTCTGTTCATAACAGAATCCATTATTCTTATAGCAGCATATTCTGTTTCATCATATATGTCATTTGCTTTAAATATCTCAATATTTTCTGGAATTCCTTCGAATTTATTATGTCTTGAGCTGAAAAGATTCTGAAAAAGAAAATCCAGTGTATTTATTTCATTGTTCTCGAAAACAGGATCTAATAAACATTTCTCCTCAATATATGTGACAGCTTTAGTATCAGCTTCCTTTTTGACTTTTCTCAATGTTGATAATGGACTTTCAAATATCTCATTATCAGGAATATTCATTGAATAATCTATACATAATGAAATATTTATCCTCTCAGCTTTTTGCATAAGCTGTTTAATTATATTAAACTCACTTGCAGAGAAGGATTCAAACCTGTCGAACCATATAATACAGTTATTAAAAGCAGTAGAATTATTTATATGTTCTGATAATAAACTATATGCGTCAGTCTGGTCAGTAAGTCCTATTTCATTTAATGACAAGTTGTAGTGTTCATATATACTAGCTATTTCATTAAACTTTTTTTGCGTGGAATCTGACAAATCATTTTCCATACTTATCCTTCGTATATCCTCATATCCAATGCAGTTAGTTTTCAACTCTTCAATCGTTTGTTTTGCTAGTACTGAAAAACCTGGATAATGTCTTGATCTGTTATAATATTCAAGATTTATATCCTGTTTATTAAGCAATGAATACATAAGCATAGTGCGTCCGCTATCATTTATAGCATTATCTCTGTTTAGGTATTCTATATCGAAAAGTCTCTGAGTCAGTCTGCTGAATGTCATAACTTCGATTTTCATGAATCCTTTATCTTTGGCCAGTTGCTCTTCATAATATGATGAATATTGCTCAGGAATAATGACAATAAGCCTGGATGGGTTATTCGAAGCAATTGCATTATCGATTTCTTTAATAAATATTTCTGTTAATGTTCTTTTTTTGGGACCATATAGTATTCTAACACTCATTTATAATTCGCATGCTATTTTTGCTGCTACAGCAGAATTGTTTAATACAAGTTGCACATTTGCTGAAAGGCTCTCTCCTGAAGTAATATCTTTTATACGTTCTAAAAGAAATGGAGTAACTTTTTTTCCTTTAATTCCCTTGCTCTCAGCATCTTTAACGGCTTCTTCAATAACATTATCAATATATTCCTTATCCATAGAATATTCTTTCGGAATTGGATTTGCAATTACAATTCCACCGTCCAAACCAAGTTTCCATTTAGCATTAATAATATCTGCTGCATGTTTCGCATCTTTCACAAAATAATCAACTGAAAAACCGCTATCATCTGTGTAAAAAGCTGGAAATTTATCCGTTTGATAACCTAGAATAGGTACTCCCATTGTTTCAAGGTATTCAAGGGTCAAACCAATATCTAATATGCTTTTCACGCCAGCACATACCACTGCGACAGATGTTTTAGCTAATTCCTGAAGATCTGCAGAAATATCGAATGTATAAGAAGCATTCCGATGAACACCACCTATTCCTCCAGTAGCAAAAACTTTTATGCCTGCCAAATAAGCAATTATCATAGTTGCTGCCACAGTTGCCGCTCCATCCTGTTTCTGAGCTACAACTGCAGGAAGATCTCTTCTAGACATTTTAAGAATGCCCTTTGTCTTGGCCAGATATTCAATTTCCTCATGGCTTAAACCTGCTTTCAATCTTCCTTTGATAACAGCTATAGTTGCAGGTACTGCATTATTTTTTCTTATTATTTCTTCACACATCAATGCTGTCTCAATATTTTTAGGATATGGCATTCCGTGACTGATAATAGTAGACTCAAGTGCTACTATCGGCTGGTTGTTTTGTATAGCTCTTTTCACTTCATCTGAATAGTCAATGTAATTTTTCATTTAATTAGTTTCCTTTAACAATGTAATTACTTTATGTTTTGTTATATCTTTACTTACCGCACTTGTACTTGATAAGGTAAAATAACTCATTATACCTGCCAATTTCATGCAATATGAAGTATCATAACCTTGCATAATACCATAGGCTATACCTGAGGCATATGCATCTCCCGCACCATTCACAGAAACAATCTGTAATGCAGGTATAGCATCAATATGCATTGCGGCATTTTTTTCATAACCGGTACTACCGTGAACTCCTTCAGTAACAAAAATTTTCTGATTATATATAACAGACATTTTCTTGCCATTCTCCTGACTATATTCAACTTCATAAAGGCTTTCAAATTCCTGTCTGTTAAGTTTTACAGCATATATATGTTTTAAGCTTTTTCTCAATTTAATAACTTTAGCAGATGAAACTGCTTCAGCTATTATTATCTTGTTTTGAAATTTTGTCGAAATGTAATCGATCATAGACTCTGAAAGATTGCAATCAATAACAATACAAGATGAATGTTTTAAATGTATTTGCAATTTATCGATATGCGAAATCGGCATATTCATTATGCCTTCTGAATCACATACTGCTGCAAACATCTGTCCTTTATAATCTTCCAGTGAGACATAAGTACCTGTTGCATATTCAGAAGTTTCGAATGAGTTAATAATTGATATACCAAGTTCATTACAGGATTTCTTTAACATATCCCCGAAATAGTCATTTGAGAAAGCTGTTATGAATTCACAATCAACTCCCATCCTTACAAGGTTTTCGCATATATTCCTGCCTACTCCTCCAGCGCTAAGTGTTACTTTGCCGATATTTGATTCATTTATAACGACATCTTTGACCGCTTTACCTGTTATATCAGCATTAATGCCCCCTATAACGACAATATATCCGTTTTCCATATTTTATCCTCTCTCATAATAATGATATCACATCTTTTCATATTATCACCATATATATAGAATTTTATTTAAGCAGCCAACTATTGCATTAAATTTATAATCCTGATATTCAATTATTTGACATACATCCTTTTGAAATATAAAATAAAATGATGAAAAGCATTTTACTTAGTAATTCAAGAGATAAGATATATACAGTGTTTAGCCAAGAAATTCTTAATAAATTAAGGAAACTGACAGATATTGATGTTGCAACTTGTTATGATAAGGAATATATCATTAATAACAAAAAGTTATTCAATGACGTAAATTTTATTTTTTCGACTTGGGGAATGCCATTTTTTGCTAAAGATGAAATATTAACTATTTTTCCTTCCTTAAAGAATATTTTTTATGCAGCAGGATCAGTACAGCATTTTGCTCGACCTTTTTTAGAATGCAATATTTCTATACACTCTGCATACAAAGCAAATGCAGTTCCTGTCGCTGAGTATACAGTTAGTCAGATTATATTAGCCAATAAAGGTTTTTTTCAGAACTGCTATTATCAATCCAGAAATCAAACACAGAAAGCAATTGATTTAAGACAGAATATACGGGGTACATATGGATGCAAAATTGGAATAATAGGAGCAGGCGCAATCGGAAGCACTGTAATTAAATTGTTAAAATCTGCTTACAATGTTGAAATCCTTGTTTTCGATCCTTTCCTTGATGATATGAAAGCATATAAAATGGGTGTTAAGAAGACTTCCCTTCATGAACTTTTTGCAAACTGTTCAGTAATTTCTAATCATCTGGCAAATAATGAAAAGACAAAGAACATGCTTGATTACAGTTGTTTTTGTCTTATGAGCAAATATTCAACGTTCATAAATACTGGAAGAGGTGCTCAAGTTGTGGAAAATGATCTTATTAGAGCTCTTAAAGAGGACACCACGCTATCCGCTATTTTAGATGTTACTGACCCAGAACCTCCTTTGGAAGACAGTCAATTATATTCTATACCCAATATCTTCTTAACTTCCCATATCGCAGGTTCTTTAGGCGATGAGTTGTTCAGAATGGCAGAATATATGCTGGACGACTTTAAAATGGTATTAGCTAATGATCATCCTATTCACCAGATAACATTGGATATGCTTCAAAACATGGCATAAATATCCATTTGAATCAACATGCTAAAACGATTGACAAGTACAACTGTTTAGGATATATTTTATAGCACGGTTATTTTGCTGGTGTGGCTCAGTAGGTAGAGCAGCTGATTCGTAATCAGCAGGTCGCCGGTTCAAATCCGGCCACCAGCTCCAAAAATCCTTAGTTTATGAATACTAAGGATTTTTATTTATTAATTAAAACAATATAAATTTTAACTTATTTATTAAGACTATATGTCCAATTCAATATGCTTTTTCTCTTTTGACTGTTTATATAGAACAAACCTATTACCAATTACCTGTACTACCTCTGCATCGATAGCATCGGCAATATCATGAGCAGCTTCCTTTGCATCATACTCGCAACTTTTAAGTACAGTTGTCTTTACAAGTTCACGCGCTTCTAAAGCTTCCTCATATTGGGTAAGTGTATTTTCATTTATTCCACCTTTGCCAAGTTGAATAACAGGTTCTACCTTTTGTGCTAATCCTCTTAAATATGCTCTTTGCTTACTTGTTAACATTTTTACCTCTTATCTTATATATTCAAATTCAAATTCATCAATAACTACGATATCTTCTTCTTCAATTCCAAGTTTCTCCAGCTCCTCAATTACATTTTTTTCCTTGAGAAGTCTTTGGAAATACCTTAATGACTCCGTATTATGAATATTTGTTGAATTAACGAGCTTGATAGGCCAATTTCCTTCAACATAATATCTGTTTCCGTCTTTACGAACAGTAAAAAGCGCTTCCTCTTCATCTGTATATATCGCATAATTCTCAATATCTCTAAAAATTACTGTGTCTGGTAATTCTTTTAGAAGTGCAGAACATCTTCTTATTAGAGAAACCGTCCCTTTGTTTGAAACTGCAGATATTCTCAAAACCTCATATCCCTTTTCTTTTATTGATGCTTCAATTTCATCAGCTCTTTTTGCCTTTTCCTCAGTATTACATAAATCTATTTTATTTAATACACATATCTGATGACGTTCATAAAGCTTTGGATTATATTTCGCTAATTCATCATTTATTATCTCAAAATCTGATACAGCATCTCTTCCTTCAGTTTCAGATGCATCAATGAGATGAACTAGTAATTTGGTTCTCTCAATATGCTTTAAAAATTCATGGCCTAAACCTGCACCATCAGATGCGCCTTCAATAAGTCCAGGTATATCAGCAACAACAAATTCTGTCATATCGTCAATTTTTACAACTCCTAGATTAGGAGATAATGTCGTAAAATGATAATCTGCTATTTTAGGTTTCGCAGAGGTTATAACTGATATTAAAGTTGATTTTCCTACAGATGGCATTCCAATTAGCGCTACATCAGCTAATAATTTCAATTCGAGAAAGAGATTTTTTTCCTCTCCATCCTCTCCTGCTTCGGAAAATTCAGGCGTCTGCCTTGTTGATGTTGCGAAATGCGTATTTCCTCTTCCACCTCTTCCGCCTTTGCAAACAACATAAGACATCTGGTCCTTGTTAAGATCAATTATCAACTTACTTCTATCCATATCACTAATCAATGTACCAACTGGAACTTTTATAATTGTATCTTCTCCGGATTTTCCTGTCATTTTTTTCTTCATGCCTTTCATTCCGTCTTGCGCAAGATACTTCCTGTTGTATTTTACATCAATTAAAGTGCGTATGTTGTTATCAGCGATGAAAATTATATCTCCGCCTTTTCCGCCATCTCCTCCATCAGGCCCACCTGATGGCTCATATTTTTCTCTTCTGAAAGTGCTGGCGCCATTGCCGCCTTTTCCAGCCTTTACATATATTCTAGCTTCATCTATAAACATAATGAAAAAAAACCGCTTCCTTTGGAAGCGGATGTTTTTTTTACTGGGTTACGATACTTACCTTCTTTTTATCTTTTCCCATACGTGAGAATTGAACTGTTCCACTCGCTTTTGCGAATAAAGTATCGTCTCCACCGATTCCGACGTTTTCACCAGGGTGAATTTTTGTTCCTCTTTGTCTTACAAGAATAGTACCTGCAAGTACTGCTTGGCCATCGCCTCTTTTAACGCCTAATCTTTTACTTTCACTATCTCTTCCGTTTTTTGTACTTCCTACGCCCTTCTTATGTGCCATTTGAATTCACCTCCAATGTTATAAAGAAATCTTGTCAATTGTGACTTTGGTATAAGGTTGTCTATGGCCCTGCATCTTTTTATATGTCTTTTTGGCCTTATACTTGAAAACAAGTATTTTTCTTCCCTTACCATTCTTCTCCACTTGTGCAGTTACCTTTGCGTTATTCACAAAAGGCTTACCCACATTTAATCCATTTTCAGTGGATACTGCGAGAACCTTGTCAAATTCGACTTTTCCATTTTCAGCTTCTATCTTCTCGATATAGAGCGTGTCTCCTTCGGATACTTTGTACTGCTTTCCTCCGGTTTCAATAATTGCATACATTATAATTTGCCTCCTACAGCCCAGTCTCGCCTTGTTAAGGTAGTATAAAATACTTTAAAACCTCTCAAGTGCGGCTACCTGTGGTATTCTACCATATGCTATTATTAGTGTCAATAAAATAAATTTACGTGAACTCTACTTCCAGTTCAATTCAACTAAAACATAACCGTTTTCTATGTACTCAAATATTGTTTGACTAATCTTTTTTAATGTTGCAGAAGATTCATCAATATCAATATCCGTAGAACAGTAAGATAAAATGTAAATCTGGTCTGCAAAAACAGCTGTAGTCTCATTAAATGTAGGTAATGTTGTATTTATCCCAACTTTCATAGCGACTTTCAATTCATCAGGAAGAATGGATTTCGAGGACATCTGATAAGCTACTGTATTCATGCAAAGATCATCCATCAACTTTTGATAATGTTCAGGATTTCTTTCAATAAGACTGAATAATTCTTTATAATACAGCATAAGGTCATATGGGCAGGTCTTCCATCGTTTTTGAATATAATCTATTTTAGCTCCAAGATTATTCATATAATTAACCATATTCCATTCATTGCATGTTCTGATAAGCATATTAATCGCACAGTTATCACTGTAGATTATCGCATATTCTACTAACTGCCCTATTGTATATTTATCCCCAAATTTCCCTTTAATAATAATACCTGTTCCTGCCTCATAATCCGATTCCAGATACTCTACAATATCCTCAAATGAGAGATATCCTTGTTCAACTGCATCATAAACATACATTACCATTGGAACTTTCGTTGATGATGCTGCAACATAAGGCTCCATATCATTAATTCCAATGTATTCCTCTGTGTCTAGATTATACAGGCTTAAGCCATATCTGCCCTCATTAGTTTCAAGAAGATATTCAAGATAAAGTTTCAGTGAATATATGCTCCTTATTTCTAATTCATTAAGATTTATTTCTGATGAGATAGAAGGTTCTGTTGGCTGGTTGGTTCCAGTTGATGAGGAACTGTCACTTTCAGATTGGATATCAGATTCAATATCAGTAGGAATTGTTGAGTCCATTTGTGGTGTGAGGCTTGAATTATTAGTGTTTGTTTTAAGATATCTATGTACGTACACTGAAATGACTGGAATGCTTATTGTGATAAATATAATGGCAATTGCCATTAGTGTTTTCTTTCCTTTATCTTTACTTTTACCTTTAGCATCCCGTTTCATCATAAATTCTCTTAAGCATTATATCATATTACAATATATTTTATACTATAAGCACTGTCATCACATTACTTTCACAAAAATGATGTACTATTGCTTTATTACTATAATTTATTAAAGATACTGCTTTAATAGATAAATATCAAGGAGGTTTTAATGAATAAATACCACAAGGATATCTCAATAACAGGTAAATCCGTACTTGCTCCAAGATCAACTTCTATTCCCTATAGCGATATCATGGATGCTAAGAAAGATATACGGGGTTTATCGCCTTACTATAAGTCGTTAAACGGAAAATGGAGCTTCAGATACTGTGAAAATGAATATGATATAGATGAATCCTTTTTTCTTCCTGAATATAATGATGAAAACTGGGACATTATACCTGTACCATCATCATGGCAGGTGTTAGGATATGATAAACCGCATTATATAAACACAAGATACCCTTACCCTGTCGATCCTCCCAATATCCCAGATATGAACCCAGTAGGCTTGTACAGAACAGTATTCATTATGCCAGATGCTTTTACTTCAAGAAATGTGGTAATTCATTTCGGAGGTGTAAATTCATCATTTGTGCTATATATAAACGGACATGAAGTCGGTTATTCACAAGGATCACATATGCCTTCCGAATTTGACATAACAAAGTATGTCACGCATGGTGCAAATATAGTTGCTGTTGAAGTTTATAAAATGAGTGCTACAAGTTACCTTGAGTGTCAGGACTTTTATCGCTTAAGCGGTATTTTCCGTGAAGTTTATATATATGCAACACATAAGATTTCCATTAATGATTTTAAAGTCAAAACAACTCTGAATGACTTATCTGTTTATGTAACTGTTTCTCAATCCAAAAATACCTCATTTTCATACGAACTGTATGACATAGAAGATGTCCTTATATTCAGTAAATCTACAAAAGATAATTTCATCGATATGCATATTGAAGGTGTTCTGCCATGGACAAGCGAAACCCCTAATCTTTATACTTTGATTTTACAGCTTAAGGATTCAAAGGGTAATATTACTGACATCCGTTCCTGCAAGATAGGATTCAAGACAGTTTCAATATATGATGGCGTATTTATGATAAATAATACTCCTGTCAAGCTTAAAGGCACTAACAGACATGATACATATGCTCTTACTGGACATGCAATTTCCCGTGAAGTAATGGAAAATGATATCATCATGATGAAGCGGCATAATATAAATACAATACGTACATCACATTATCCTAATGATCCATATCTTTATTCACTCTGCGATGAATATGGAATATATGTAATAGATGAAGCAGATATTGAAACACATGGATTCAATTACAATGACCCTGAATATGATTTATCCGATAAACCTCAGTGGAAGCATCATTTTGTAAGCAGAGCTGAGAGAATGGTGCAAAGAGATAAAAACCATCCATGTATAATAATGTGGTCTTTAGGTAATGAATCCAGATTCGGCAGTAACCATAGAGCAATGATAGATTATATAAGGAGCATTGATGACCGTCCTATACATTACGAACGTGCTTTAACTGATGAATCGGTTGATGTGATATCAGAGATGTATACTAATCACGAAAAACTTGAAAAAGCTGGTGAAACACCAGATAAAAGACCTTTTTTCCTCTGCGAATATGCTCATGGGATGGGATGCGGGCCAGGTGGTTTATCTGACTATTGGGAAATTATATATAAGCATCCGAGATTGATGGGTGGATGCGTTTGGGAATGGGCTGACCATGGCCTATTAGCATATGACGAGAATATGGTTCCATTTATATCATATGGCGGTGATTTTGATGATTATCCAAATGACAGAAATTTCTGTCTTGATGGCTATAACACTGCAGACAGAATACCGAAAGCATGTCTTATAGAGCTTAAAAAAGTATATGAGCCAGTGAAAGTAAAACAGTATGACAAACATACTAATACAGTAACGATTAAGAATATGCAGGATTTTAAAGATGCATCGCATATCTCTGTATATTATGAACTAACAAAAAATGGAGAAGTTATTAAGACCGGAAATATTCCAAGTTTGAATATAGCAGCACAGGAAACAAAAACTTATTCTTTGGATTTCGATGCTAATATTTTCGGCGATGTTCATCTTACATTTTTCTTTGAATACAACGAAAGTACTTCATATGCCGAAAAAGGATTTGAAGTCACAAGATCCCAAATCATTCTTGACAACAAATTTGAATTTAAGAAGCCTAATGAAAGCAATGACCTGGCTTATGCTGAAACAAAAACAGAATATATCATTCTTGGAGAGAGCTTTAAAGCCAGTTTTTCAAAAGTATACGGAAATATGAATTCTTATTGTTTCAATGGTAATGATATCTTGCTTGAAACAGGTATGACGGAAAATTTCTATAGAGCACCAACTGATAATGATGTTCAAATAGCAAAAAAATGGGAGGAATATGGTCTTGACAGACTTCAAAAAAGAATTGAAAGCTTTAAGTTCACTCACACTCCTAAGAAAGTAATATTCACTGTCGTTTCCATATTTTGTGCATCAACAAAAAAACCTGTTCTGAAAGCAAAAACTGAATACAAAGTATACTCAAATGGTCAGGTAACTGTTGAATCTGAATATGAACCGCTTAATGATTTCATCAAATTCAGAAATATTGATGGTGCTTGGGATTATCTTTATCTGCCAAGATTCGGTTTCACTATGAAGATACCGATGGAGTATGAATATGTCAAATGGTTTGGAAGAGGTTTTCATGAAAGTTATGAAGATATGAAAAGCAGTGCTGTTGTAGGCATTTACGAAGGATTAATAGATGATCTGCAGGAAGAATATGAAAAGCCTCAGGAGAATGGGAACAGAATGGATACAAGATGGGTGAGTTTTAAAAACACCTCAGGTCAGGGTCTTTTCTTTGGAGGATTGGATACCTTTAACTTTAGCGCCTCATACTATGATGCATATCAATTGGCCAAAGCTGCTCACAACCATAATCTTGTAAAAAAAGATTGTATTAACGTAAATATCGATTACAGACAAACTGGCCTGGGAAGTAATTCCTGTGGCCCTAGACCTGAGAATAAGTACCTGCTTTATACAAATCCAAACAAGTTCTCTTTTACATTTTCGCCTTTCCAGGATATGGTATCAGTTGAGTCAGAGATGTTCAGATTACGTCATATAGATTAATGCTATTATAATAGTTCAGATTAAATAAAACCGGATATCCCGGTTTTATTTTACTACTTAACTATAATATACTAATAATTCCTATCTATCTATTATTCAGAACACCATACTCGTACTGTTTAATATCATTAATCCAGTCAAGACCTGCTTTAGCATCTGATTTTTCACAGTAGTAATCCCAAACCAACCCGAAAGGAGCAGATTTGAATTCTTCTTTTACTGCATGTTTTGAACTGTTATCATTATTCTTTTCAGCATTCAATAGTAAATTATTCGGTTGGAGAAGTGCAGCAAGTATTGCTTTTCTAGTATTTCTTAACCCAACGACCCAGGCCATAACTCTATTAATTGAAGCGTCAAAATAATCTGTTGCAACATATGTATTTTTAAGTTTATTCATTTTGACAAGTTCTTCGAAAATAGCTTTTGTCTCATCATCAAATGATACCACATGATCTGAATCCCATCTAACAGGTCTGCTTACATGAAGAAGAACAGATTTCTGGAATGTGAATATCCCGGATAATTTTGCAGATACAACTTCAGTAGGATGATAATGCCCTGTATCGAGGGTTAGTATTATATGATCCTTTTTCTTGTTCATGACATAACCGATACAGAATTCAAAACTGCCAGTAGTATAGCTTTCAAGACCTATACCGAATAATTTACTTTCAATGCCATCAACTACACCTTTTATATCAGAAGTCTCCTTGAATATTTTGTCATAACTGTCTTTAAGTCTTAATCTTGGTGAAATTGTATCCTGTGGAATTTCTTTTGATCCATCAGAAGTCCAGTGATTTATAACGCAGACTTTTCCTGTTCTCTCATAGAAATATTGTCCAATTTTCCTGCATGCGATTCCATGTCTTATCCAGAACTCTCTTATTGCATCATCTGCAGCTGACAAAGTACCTCTATCACTCTTCGGATGTGAAAAATAAGTCGGATTAAAATCCAGCCCGATATCTTTTTTTACTGCCCAGTCAGCCCATTTTTTAAAATGTTCTGGTTTAATTTCATCCCTGTCAACAAATTTATCTGCTTCCTGATAGTTAGCATGAAGATTCACTTTCTTAACTCCAGGTATATATTTCATGGCAAAATCAAGATCTGCCCTTAGTTCATCAGCATTTCTCGCTTTACCAGGGTAATTCCCAGTAACTTGAATTCCTCCTGTCAGATCCTTCGAATTTTTTTCAAAACCACCTACATCATCACCTTGCCAACAGTGTATTGATATCGGGATGCTGTCACACATCTTAATTGCTTTTTCAGTATCGATTCCGTAGCGTTTGTAATATTCTTTTGCTTGTTTGTATGCCTTTTCCGTGTTATACATATCTATCCTCCTATAATGCTTCTATTCTACCATTTATTAAATACTTTTTCAGCAAACCCTATAAAATCCTTTATTTCAATTTTTTCACTATTATCCAATATTACATGACCAGAAAATTTCCCGAAAACCTGATGCTGGTCACTTTTAATTATTCCCAGAGAGGTATATGAAGATCTATCTATTATAGGAACAAAGTCCATTTCAAACCTATTATCATTACTTATGAATTTCCAAGGAGCTAAGAAATCATCCTTGCCATTTTTTAAAGGTATAACAAATTCGACTTTATCCAATTTATGAGCTTTTCCATCGAAAATAACCATATTTTCTGATGCAGCTGAGCTATCACCAAATCCATATCCGATATTAAACCCAAAAGGTATATTATTCACATATCCTGATGCTGAACCCCAATACCATGTGTTTCTATATGTCCATACTCCTCTTCCCCAATCTAATACTGCACAGGAATTTATTTGAGAAAATTCATATCTTGTTTTATTGAATTCAACATACCCGGATGCTTTCATGCAATTGATTTTCTGGTTGTAGTAAAATGCCTTTTTGTCTTCTTTATATGGAGTAGCGATTACCATACTTTCCAAAGGTTCCTCTGAAAGTTCGATCATTGCAACAAGCTTGACATTCTTCATGAAATCATCAAGATTAGCGTATAAGATTCTTTTCTTGCCATCATTAAGAAATTTTAAACTGTAACATTTTCCATTACTTATTATATCACCATAAGATGATGTTTCCGGGAGATTCTTTTTTCCCATTGTCATGAAAGACATATATGATTTGGTATGATGCCATTTTTTTTCAAAATCCATAAAAGAAACAGAATCAAGACCCATATATGAATTATCTGCAATTGTAAGTGCAAAAGCAAACCTGTCATTATTGATAAGATAGTAATCCCATTCTTTTATCCTTATAGGATTTGCTTTAATATCTTCTCTTTCATAATTTAACAGTAGTTTTTTCGAGTATCCTGGTTCTAGTAAGGATCCATCAGCTTTAAGAAGCCGCTTCTCTACGGTTATCTCGTGTTGCATTTCTTTTCTCCTTTCGAATAAATTTTATCACAATGAAAATAAAAAGAAACCTTTTAGTTTCTTTTTACTCGCACATAGTAATTATTTGTATATTCTAATTATTGCTTAAATTCTATCTACTCTTTTTTTGAGGTTTTAGCTGCACTGGTATTTCGCCTGCCTTAGTTAGAGCGATCTTTGTTATTACAGGGCCAACCAGCTCATATACAAGTGTCGCACATAATATTATCGTCCTTATTGCTTCTCCATATGCAGGAAGCTCCAGCATGACAATCTGAGCCATACCTACTGCAACACCAGCTTGCGGTAATAGAGCCAACCCTAAATATTTTCTTACATTCGGATCCGCTTTAGCCATCACTGAACCTAAATATGCTCCAGAGTATTTCCCAATTGAACGGGAAATAAGATAAAGTATACCGATAACTCCTACAGATATTATCATTTTAACATTTAATTCGGCACCGGAAATGACGAAGAAAAGTAAAAATACCGGAGGAGTCCATCTATCATATGCTTCCATAACAGGTTCAATATCTTTACAAAGGTTAGCGTACATTGCACCTATCATCATACATGTGAGCAAAGCTGATAGTCCAAACATCTGACTTAAAGCTACTCCGCCAATTACCATAGCAACTATAACACTGATCCTGTTTGCTCTTGACTTGAACAGTCTCATAAGAAGAGATAAAAAGAAACCTAAAACTGCTCCAACAGCTAATGATAAGATGATTTCCCATAAAGGCATTAAAACTGCTGACTTGAATGTAAGTGCTTCATCTAAAGCCATGGATTTAGCAATCGCAAGGGAGATTGAAAAAATTATCAATCCTATCGCGTCATCCCCCGCAACAACTGGCAATAAGGTCCTTGTAACAATACCGCTGGCTTTATATTGTCTTACTACCATCAAAGTAGCTGCAGGAGCTGTTGCTGTAGCTATTGCACCAAGGGTAATCACCAAAGGAGCATCAAAACCGGGAATAAACAAACCTGCTACAAAAAGTATTACATCAACTAGCAGCACTGTCATTAATGCCTGTACAACTGTAATTGTAATGACTTTGCTTCCTAGCTGCTTTATATGCTCTAGCTTGAATTCTCCTCCTATTGAAAATGCAATGAATCCGAGTGCGACAGTAGTTATAATCGCGAAACTATCCAGAAATTCCGCTGGAATGAATTTAAAGCAAAATGGGCCAATAAGAAGACCTGCTATTATATATCCTGTAACATTTGGAAGACCGAATATTTTCACTAATCTAGTCATTAACAACCCTGCAAGCATAGCTAGGCAAAGGCTAAGTAATATGTTCATATTTATACCATCATTATCCCTTCTGCATAGGACACGGGTATTGTAAACATAATTCCTGTATCAGGTTTGTCAAATCCTCCGGTCACTTCTTTTACTATACTTTTCGCTGTTTCTATTTTTTCATCTGGAAGAACCATGAAAATAGTTTTACTGCTCTCACGGGAAGGATTTATAAATTCCCTTAATGAGCCGAATATTGAAGGCGGTTCTACTGACTGTTCGCTTATAACTTTAATCATACCTGTTGAATCCAGTACGGTAGCACCGCATATATTCCTCTTCAGCATACTGTTTAGCAGCTGGCTCAGATGTTCGGTTTTATTTAGTATTATCACTAATAATTGCATATTATCTTCTTTCTTCAAAGCCTAAACCTTGATTCTTTTTGATATTCTACTCCCGGTCTGATAATTATGCAAGATATATTTTTTTAACACTTACTGATTCTGACTGTAAAGCCTGTTTGCAGACTTTGCGGCTTCAAATTTCACTTTTTCTTCATCTATGGTAATAAGCTGTTTATCCTTCATAAGTATTTCTCCATTAACTAAGACAGTATCAACATCAGATGCTTTTGCAGAATACACCAAAGCTGACACTGGGTCATGGTATGGAGTCATATTCAAACTATCAGTATTCACGATAGTTATATCAGCCTTCATGCCAGTCGTAATCATTCCACAATCATCAAAACCTAAAGCTTTTGCTCCATGTGCGGTAGCCATTTTTAAAATCTGTTTAGCATTTATTGCTGAACTGTCTCTCTTGTATCCTTTATGTATCAAGGAAGCCAAATGCATCTCGTTGAACATATCCAGAGTATTATTGCTTGCTGCACCGTCTGTACCTAATGCAGGACATATACCCAACTCGAACATTTTAGGGATATCAGCAAACCCGCTTCCAAGAAGCATATTACTAGAAGGATTATGAACAGGTATAACATTCCTTTGCTTCATCAAAATCATATCCTCTTCATTTACATGAACAGTATGTGCTGCTGTAACTTTATTATCTAATATTCCAGTTTTCTCACATAACTGCAAGGGAGTCATACCATATCTTTTTATGCAGTTATCAACCTCAGTCTGAGTCTCGTGAAGATGTATATGGATCAATGTGTCTGTATCTTTAGCCATTTCAGCACTCAATAACAATTCTGGTTCATCAACAAGGTAAACTGAGTGAATTTCTACTGAAGTATTTACTCTACCTTTAAATGCATTTTTATTATCTAATATGAATTTTCTACAATACTCTTTTGCACCCTGCTTGCCAAGTTCCTTAACTTTACTTGATGTGGATACGCCATATGATAAATTAGCCCTAATTCCTGTACTTGCAATTGCTTCTAAAGATGCTTCGTGGATATAATACATATCAAGATATGCAGTTGTTCCGCTCTTTATCATCTCCGCTATACCAAGCATAGCACCTGAGTATACATCCTTGTATGTCAGATTTGCTTCTATTGGGAATATTCCCTCATGCAGCCATCTTTCCAAAGGAAGATCATTTGATCTGTTTCTCATTAAAGTCATTGCACAGTGAGTATGCGAATTTATAAGACCAGGTATTACAATTTTATTCTTAGCATTTATCATCCTGTTAGGAAGAAAGAAAAAAGGTTCATCTTGACCTATATATACTATCTTATCATCTTCTATACATATAACCTGATTCTTGAGGACTGTAAAGTCATCATCCATTGTCAGAATATCCGCGTTTTTTATCATTGTATTCATATAGTTTGTCACCTCAAAAAAATGGAATATACTAATTATATTCCATCTTCATACTTATTTCCACTTTATATCAGAAACCTTTTAGCAGATCATCATATGTATCTCTTTTTCTTATCTGTAATAAGCTTCCGTCACTTCTTATTAAAATTTCAGCAGGACGCATTCTGTTGTTATAGTTAGAACTCATTGAATAACCATATGCTCCTGCATCCATAACTCCGATAATATCCTCTTCTTTTATTGTCGGAAGCTCTCTCTCCTCAACAAGTATATCTCCGCTTTCACATATGTTTCCAGTTATATTTACTGATTCATAAGGTTTGTCTTTAACAAGTTCTTCATCTCTGTAAATTTCTATATCATGATGAGAACCATACATAGCTGGCCTTATCAAAACTGAAAACCCAATATCTGTGCCGATAAATATCTTGTTATAGTTATTCTTTCTCGAATAAACTTTGCCTAATAATATTGCTGACTCGGCAACTACAAATCTTCCAGGCTCACATCTGAAAATAATATTCTTCTTGTTTATTGTCTCCCACTCGGACAATAGCTGTTTAAGATCTTTTCCAAACTGTATAAGTTCCAAAGGCTGTTGGCCTTCCTGCTTCTTATATGGTATTCCAAATCCTCCTCCAAAATCAATAAATTCAAGATCTTTGAATATCAAAGCAGTCTGAAGCAGTTCGTTAACTCCTCTTAGATACTCTGTTGATGACATGAATAAAGAACCTATATGCTGATTTATTCCCACTATCTTTAAATTATATCTTTCTGATATCTCCAGTATTTCATCTATTTTGTCGAGATTTATACCGAACTTGGTTGTTTTGCCTCCTGTAACAACCTTCTGATGATGACCTGCTCCTATACCAGGATTAAGCCTTACAGCTACTTTAGTTGCAGGAAAATTTTTACCATATAGTATAAGCTGGGAAAGTGAATCAATGCTTATCATTATACCCCTATCCACAGCATACTTCATCTCTTCAACAGATACATTGTTGCATACATAAAATATATGGTCTTTATTGTATCCAGCTTTCTGGAGCACGAATATTTCACCATCACTCATTGCATCAGCATGAAGCCCTTCTTCTTTAAGAATCTCCAATATGTGCAGATTTGAATTAGCCTTTATTGAATAGGAAATTTCAAAATTAGGCATGTCAACCAATGATCTTATCTGTCGTGCTCTTAGCCTTAGTATATCCTCATTGTATACATATAGAGGAGACCCATATCTTTCAAGGAGTTCTGAAGGTTTGTATTGCTTATAAAAATTCGTAATTTCGCTAAAGTATTCCATTATACAGTTATCTTATCCTTACCTACCCATTTTCTTAAAACTTCTGGAACAGTTACTGAGCCGTCACTGTTCTGATTTTGTTCGATTATTGCAGGAAATACCCTTGATGTGGCAAGACCTGAAGCATTCAAAGTATGAAGATACTCATTTTTGCCAGTTTCTGACCTTTTAAATCTCATAGAACCCCGAATCGCTTGGAAATCATATGCATTTGAAGCTGAACTGACTTCCTTATATATACCCATACTTGGAATCCATACCTCGATATCATATGTTTTTCCCATTGCGAATGAACAGTCCGCTGCAGCAAGCTTGCTAAGCCTGAAATGTAACCCCAATCCATTCATAAGTTTCTCTGCTTTTGCAACCATCTCCATTAAGGCTTCTTCACTTTTTTCAGGGATAGTATACTGAAACATTTCAACCTTATTAAACTGATGACCTCTTATCATTCCTCTTTCTTCCGCTCTATAGCTTCCTGCCTCTTTTCTATAGCATGGAGTATAGGCAAAATACTTCTTAGGAAGCTCTTCTTCTCTTAGAACCTCATTTCGGTGCAGGTTAATCAGAGCTGTTTCAGCAGTAGGCAGAAGAAATTGGTCATTTTCAGTAAGTTTATACACATCATCAGAAAACTTGGGGAATTGTCCCGCTGTATATCCGCATTCCTGATTTAATATGTGAGGAGGTAAAATAAACTCATATCCATCTTTAATATGTTCCGAAATAAAGTAGTTTAAAAGAGCCCATTCAAGTAAAGCACCTTCATTTCGATATATCCAGTATCCGTTACCACTCAATTTCGCTCCACGTTTATAATCAATTATTCCCAGCAAATCACATAATGTAACATGATCTTTTGGTTGGAAATCAAACTCAGGTTTCATGCCGTGATATCTTACTGGAATGTTTTGTGATTCATCACCAGCAACAACATCATCTGCAGGAGTATTGGGAATGTAGTCAAGAATTTCTTTAATTTGAAATTCGAGTAAAGTGATTTCCTTCTCAAATTGAGTTATTGACAATGACAGTTCCTTCATCTCATCAAGCAATCCTGTTACATCCATACCCTGTTTCTTCATTTTTGGTATATCTGATGAAACCATGTTTTTCTTTGCTTTCATCTGCTCAACTTCGAATATTTTTGCTCTGCGCAATGAATCTCTGTTTAGAAGGTCAGTAAAATCCACTTTAAAATTTTTTTTAAGAAGAGCTTTTTCCACTTCTTCTTTGTTATTCCTGATTCGATTAATGTCCAACATTTCAAAATCCCCTTAATATTTTATTTATAATAAAATCATTCCTCTTGATTGTCAAGATTTTCAATATTTGCTTCTTTTTCATAATCTGACTGTTTCTCATGAAAAAGAACATCATATGCGGTTTTTATCCTGTTCATTGCTTTTTCAAGAACACTTCTGCTTGTAGCAATATTTATTCTTTGAAAACCATTTCCTTCCACTCCGAAAACATCACCATGATTCAGCCACAATTTTGCTTCATCTTTGAAGAATGAATTGAGCTGTTCATTATCCAGACCCATATTCTGACAGTCAATCCAGATAAGATAAGTTCCCTGAGGATTTACCAGTTTTATTTTTGGTAGATTTTCATTTATAAACCCGGTTACAAAATCCAGATTGCATTTTAAATATTGCTTCAGCTGGTTTAGCCATTGTTCGCCATACTTATAGGCGGCAATACATGCGGCAATACCTAATGAATTAACTGAACTTGGCCCTCTTCTGTTAAGCTCATTCTCATATTTCTTTTTAAGTTCAGGATTAGGAATAAAAATATTAGAAACTTTCAATCCCGCAATATTAAAAGTTTTACTTGGTGCAGTACATATTATACAGTTCTGTTCAAATTTCTCATTCAAGTTTGCAAGTACCGTATGCTTGTAGGGTTCATTTATAAAATCCTGATGTATTTCATCACTTGCTACTATTACATTATGCTTGCAGCAAATATGGCATATTCTTATTAATTCCTCCTTAGAGAAAACTTTTCCGACAGGATTATGAGGAT
>JBAZFL010000005.1:0-25515 GCA_041653455.1 Clostridia bacterium | reverse complement strand
TAACAGCATTGTTGTCAGTGTCTTGTGACAACCCGAAAGAACCATCGGGGGGTATTAATGTAACTACTTTTAACAACGAGATAGTTATAAAAAGAGTGGATGGTCAAGAGCCGTTAAATATGCCGTTCAGATATGCTAGGTATGTTTCGTTCAGCAGTTCGGTATTTGAAGACGAAATAGACAGTATGAATATTTCATCCGTAAGATATACGATGAGCAATACAGGTTTACACATGTCTAACTATGAAGGCATCTTTACAGATTCGGACAGTGATGAATTTAAGGTAGTTATTGATTCGATAAAGTATTGTAAAGGAATAACCACACTAAATGGTATAGTTAGAGATAAAGAAGTTAGTAATATAACATTATATGAAGGCTATACTGCAGATTTGCTTGAAGATAATCTTGAGAATTATGCTATTATTCCCTCTACCTTGAGTAAATATATTAAAGCCGGATTGTCTGAAAATAAAAAGTTTTTTTTCTTGACCAATTCCGAAGCAGGCGGTTTAGCAGATTTCAAGATAATAGGGGAATATACAACAGATAAGGAACATGACGCAATATACCTGTCCTTTACAGGATTAAGTAGAGCAGTAGCAGGAGTTGAGATGGATATATCAGATCATATTGACTGTATGGAGATTGATGTTAATGAAAACAAAGATCTTACTGACTTTTTATTATATTTAAACAGTATATTTGCAGACTATAATATGCTTTACCAATATTCAAAGAGGATAAATAAGCTTAATGAAGCTTTTCCATATATGTATATAAACACTTTGGATTTAGAACCGGTATATTTTAAGGAAGACACAGACTTTAGTAAGAATGTAATAACCATTTACAGGATAGACGGGCAAGCTGATTTGGAGATGTCGCATTTATATGGTGATGAATTAGTAGAAGAATACTCTGATTATTCTGAGTACATAACCGACATAGTAATAAGTACGGGTAGAAAAGGAGTGAGTCCGACTGATTACGCTTCGGGAACGCAGTATCAGCCTTATGGTTTAAAGCTGGTGGCTTTAGGAAGGGAGCAAGACAGTACATGGATGGATTATCCGCTACCGCCTTATCATAAGGCTATTACAAGTATAAGTGAAATAAAAAGTGATAAAAAGGACAGTGAGGTATATTTTTACGGTAATTACACAAACAAAGATCTTGTTGTACAAAGAGAGGAAGACTACGTAAATCGTGCTACAGGAAATGGCGGTTCTATGGCAGGATATGCTATAGTTCCTAAACCAATGTTTGAAGCTATTCAACATTATATGTATACAGACCAACAAGTTTTAGAGTTATGTGCGACAGATGGAAATAGTACTAGTAATAGGTTATTCGTAGCATTTACAGCAATAGGTTATTACGAGTTACCAGAGGATTCACCTGAACAGTATGATGTAATATATATAACATATGTGGGTAATAATAAGAAGTATGAAAAAGAGGCTTTTAAAAACGAATACATTGAGTCTATAACTATAGAGACAAGAAGCGATGCGGACATGGAATCCTTAACAAGATATCTTGAACAGTATTTTGCACCTTCGGATAACACAGACGAATATACAGAGTCTAAAAATGGATTGGGCTTAAATTATGAGTACTGTTATACAATAAAGGTGAATGTTGATTAGTTTAAAAACGACATTTGCAGAATTCTAATCTCCTTTCATATTTATGAACTAATTATTTCACTTTCATGTAAATGTTATATATGTATTTGATAACAATCATTAATGATGCTAAAATTAGAAAAAGAAGGAGATCTGCCATGTATACGAAACAAAGCCGGATAAAGACGCTTTTTAATGCACCATTTGGTAAGGATGTAATGGAGTTGTTATTGTATATGTCAGATAAAAACCCGATATTATTTAGAAATCCTATTGTCGGGAATATAAAACTGAAAAAGCTTCCTTCGCTTACCAAAAATCTGATAACAGAGGATTTTTTGGATACACTTATTAATATACTCAACCGTGAACCAGAGTTGCTTGAATGTAATGTCTCTTTGGAAAACAAGCAATGGTGGAAGAGTGCAGTGTTTTATCAGATATATCCAAGATCATTTAAAGATTCAAACAATGATGGTATTGGCGACCTTAACGGTATAACATCAAAACTTGATTATCTTAAGAGTATCGGTATAGACGCCGTCTGGTTATCACCTGTATATGATTCGCCTAATGATGATAACGGATATGATATAAGGGATTATGAGAAAATTATGACAGAATTCGGCAACATGGATGATTTTGATGTTATGTTGCAGGAAATTCACAAAAGAGACATGAAGCTTATCATGGACCTTGTCATTAACCATACTTCAGATGAGCATTTCTGGTTTCAGGAAGCATTAAAAGGCAAGGAATCAAAGTATCATGATTACTATATCTTTAAAGAAGGAAAAGATAACGGCTTGCCAAATAACTGGACTTCCGCATTTAAAGGACCTGCTTGGAATTATTACCCAAATCTGAATGAATATGCTCTTCATGTCTTTTCAAAGAAGCAGATGGATTTAAACTGGGAAAATGAACATATACGCAAAGATATTTACCAGATGATAAACAGATGGCTGGAAAAAGGAGTTGACGGATTCAGATTGGATGTTATTAACCTGATTTCCAAAACCCCAGGTCTGCCTGATGGCGTACAATCTTTATCCGGTCTTGTCGGCGCAGTCGGATATGAGCATATGATTTACGGACCTAAGCTTCATGATTATCTTCGTGAAATGCGCAAGATGACCTTTGATAAGTATAACGCGTTCACTATCGGAGAAGGAGCGGGAATAGGGCTTGAATCGGCAAAATACATAACATGCGAATCCAGGAAAGAACTGGACCAGATTTTCAACTTTAACCAGTTAAATAATCCGGGTAAGGGAAGATACGATTCATATAAGTATGATTTACGGAAGCTTAAACCGCTTCTCATAAAATGGCAGACTGAGTTCAAGGATGGCTGTTGGCCGGCTCTGGTTTTTGAGAATCATGATAATCCTAGATTTTTATCAAGGATAACAAAAGACGAATCACTGCGGGATATCGCATCCAAACTTGTCATTACGCTAATGCTTACATTAAGGGGAACTCCATACTTTTATCAAGGGCAGGAGATAGGCATGACTGATACCTCATTCAGAGATATATCGGATTTTCGGGATGTAGAAGCAATAAATATGTATAATATGTATATAGACGAGGGTATGACGCAACAGGATGCCATTAAAAAAATCGCACCGGGGACAAGAGACCATGCCAGAATACCTATGCAATGGGAGGATTCTGCTTATGGAGGATTTTCGAATACCAAACCATGGATTAACCCATCCAGTGACTATATGCGGTATAATGTAAAAAGCCAAATAGATAATCCCGAATCCATTCTTAATTACATGAAATCCCTTATAGATTTCCGGAAGAAGAATCAGACACTTGTATATGGGGATTTCGTTATCGCAGATGATGATGCGGATATGTTCTGTTTCGAACGCAAAAGTAAAGAAGCCGCTTACTATATAGAAATCAATCTGATTGATTCCTGTAAAAAGAGAAAAGTCGATGTGAACAGGAAAAAATATACGAAAATACTATCAAATTACAGAGATAGTAATGAGTTATTAAGGCCTTACGAGGCAACAATATATATGATTGGAGATAAAAAATGAAATTTTCTGAAATGCCGTACAAACGTGTAACTTATGAGGAAGTAGAAGCCAAAGCAAAAGAACTGTTGGATAAAATGAATAATGCAGTTGATATAAAGCATGCTCTTGATACATTTTATGAGTATAACAGGTTTACTGACAAAATTAATACTGCTATATCCATGTCCTATATTAAATTCACCCTGAATACAGAAGATGAATTTTTTACTGCAGAGAAGGAATATTACGATGAAGTCATGCCGCAAATACAGGATGTTGACCTTCAGTTCAAACTTGCCTTATATAATTCCAAATTCAAAGAGGAATTAAAAAAAGAAATTGGCGATCTGCTGTTTCTTAATATTGAAATCAGTATGAAATCCTTCGATTCTAAAATAATACCTCATATGCAGGAAGAGAACCGTCTTGTAAATGAATATGATAAACTGCTCGCAAGCGCACAAATTGATTTTGACAATAAGAAATTAAATCTATCACAGCTAGGAAAATATAAACAGAACACCGATAGGTCAATAAGAAAAGCGGCATATGAGGCTGAAGCAGGTTTTTACCTGGCAAATAGCGATAAGCTTGATGGTATTTATGATGAGCTTGTTAAAATCAGAACCAAAATGGCAAGGGAACTGGGTTACGAGAATTTTGTCGAGTTAGGATACTACCGTATGATGAGAAACAGTTATACAAAACAAGATGTACAGAAATTCCGTGATTATGTAAAGAAATATATAGTACCTATTGCAAGTGACCTGAAACAAGAGCAGAAACAGAGGATTAATGTTGATAAATTCATGCTTTATGATGATCCGCTGGAATTTATGTCAGGAAATGCAATCCCGAAAGGGGATCCTGAACACATATTTGCACAAGGCAAGAAGATGTATTCTGAACTGAGCCCGGAAACAGATGAGTTCATGAGTTTCATGCTTGAAAATGAATTATTTGATGTAATCAGCCGGAAAGGGAAAGCAGTCGGGGGATACTCAACCGGTCTACCGGATTTCAAAGCACCATTTGTTTTTGCAAACTTCAATGGTACATCAGGTGATATAGATGTCCTTACTCACGAAGCAGGCCATGCTTTCGCATCATATCTCTCAAGAGATTTCGAGATAAGCGAGTACAGATCGCCTACATTGGAATCCTGTGAGATACATTCCATGTCAATGGAATTCTTCACATGGCCATGGATGAAACTGTTCTTTGAAGAACAGTCTGATAAGTATAAGTACACACATCTGAGCGGAGCACTGACCTTCATACCTTATGGAACGATAGTAGACTATTTCCAGCATATAGTATATGAGAATCCGGATTTTACACCTGATGAAAGGAAAGATGTCTGGAAGAAACTGCAAGCTGAGTTTATGCCTTATCTGAATACTGATGGAATGCCTTTCTTTGAAGATGGCAGATACTGGCAAAGACAGCATCATATATATTCCAGCCCATTCTACTATATTGATTACTGCCTTGCACAGACAGTCGCACTGGAATACTGGGCTGAATCACAGCAAGATTACAAGAAAGCATGGGAAAAATATATAACTATGACATCCAGAGGCGGAAAGGATACTTTCAAAGGATTGGTAAGTTCGGCAAAACTTGACAGCCCATTTGAAGAAGGAGCGTTAAAGAAAGTTGCTTCAATAGCAAGACAGTGGCTGAAATCATTTGATAAGGATAAGCTTGTTTAAATACCATTGAATATGATGTGTTTTTATAGCAATAAGTAAAAAAAACTTGCATCTTGCATTTTTAAGTGGTAAAATTGGCGCAAATAAGAGATTGTGCTGTAATGATGGGAAAAAAGTAAGTGAAAACAACAGAGAGAAAGGACAAGGCTGAGATCCTTCCAGAAGACACTGAAAAACCGATCCCTGAACAGAACCGTTAGATCACGATATGATCGCTTGAGATGGCCTTTTGGCTAACCAGGGTGGAACCGCGGAAGAATATACTGCCCCTGAATGATACATTCAGGGCAGTTTTTTTTAATTAAAGAGGCGTATTAGGAGGTAAAGAGTATGATAAAAATTAAACTGCCGGACGGGTCAATAAAAGAATATGATAAAGCCGTGACAGCATTGGAGGTCGCTTCAGATATATCTAAGGGATTGGCAAAGTCAGTCGTTGCAGCTAAGGTGAACGGGATTGTTAAGAGTTTATCAGATCCTATTTCGGAGGATTCGGATCTGCTTCTCTTAAAATTTGAGGATGAAGAAGCACAGCATGTATATCGTCATTCATCAAGCCATATAATGGCTCATGCCATTACTCAGCTGTTTCCAGGAACGAAACTTGCTATCGGACCTGCTATAAGCAATGGATTTTATTATGATTTTGATACTGAGCATATATTCACAGAAGAGGATTTTACTGCTATCGAAAAAAAGATGGATGAGATCATTAAGGCTGATTATCCTATAGAGAGATTTGTTCTGCCTAAAAATGAGGCATTGGAATATGTAAAGAACAATCCATATAAATATGAGCTGGTAAGCGAACTTGATGAAAATGAAGAGATTTCCTTCTACAGACAGAATGATTTTGTCGATCTTTGTGCTGGCCCGCATCTTCCATCAACAGGCAGGGTGAAGGTTGTCAAGATTTTATCAGTTGCAGGCGCATATTGGCGTGGAGACGAAAAAAACAAAATGCTTCAGAGACTATATGCTATATCATTCCCTTCACAGGCCATGCTTGATGAGTATATATTCAAGATGGAAGAAGCTAAGAAGAGAGATCATAGGAAACTTGGCAAGGAACTGGATTTATATGATATATTCGAAGAGGGTCCAGGATTCCCATTTTTCTTTCCTAAAGGCATGGAAATAAGAAACCAGCTGATTGACTACTGGAGAAGAGAGCATAAAAGAGCAGGATATGGTGAAATACAAACACCAATAATACTTAATGAAGAATTATGGCACAGATCAGGTCATTGGGATCACTATAAGAACAATATGTATTTCACAACTATAGATGAAGGGAATTACGCAATAAAACCAATGAACTGTCCAGGAGGAATGCTTGCTTTTAAACGCCGCATGTATTCTTACAGGGATCTTCCATTGAGGACAGCTGAATTAGGTCTTGTACACAGACATGAGCTTTCAGGAGCTTTGCATGGATTAATGAGAGTCAGATGTTTTACACAGGATGATGCGCATATATTCATGACAGAAGATCAAATGAAGCAAGAGATAGTCGGCGTTATCAATCTTATGGAAAAGATATACAGTCTTTTCAATTTTGAATATAAAGTTGAACTTTCAACTAAGCCTGAGAATTCCATGGGAACAAAGGAACAGTGGGATATAGCTGAAAATGCTTTACAGGAAGCTCTGGAATCCTTAAATATGAAATATGAACTCAATCCAGGCGATGGAGCTTTTTATGGACCAAAAATAGACTTCCATATACAGGATTCTATCGGACGTACATGGCAATGCGGCACCATACAGCTGGATTTCCAAATGCCTGAAAGGTTTGATCTTACATACATGGGTGCTGATGGTAATAAACACAGGCCTGTTATGCTTCATAGAGCTCTATTCGGTTCCATTGAAAGATTTATAGCTATCCTTACAGAGCACTATGCCGGCGCATTTCCTGTATGGCTTTCTCCAGTGCAGGTTAAAATTCTTCCTTTAACTGACCGACAGGCAGAGTATGCTCAAAGGATCAAAGATATATTGGTATCAAACGATGTAAGAGTTGAATGTGATTTCCGTTCTGAGAAAATCGGATATAAAATCAGGGAAGCGCAGTTAGAGAAAACACCATACATGATTATTGTGGGTGATAAGGAAATGGAAAACAACCAAGTTGCTGTTAGGGTTAGAAAGATAGGGGATATCGGAACGATGTTCCTTGAAGAATTCCTTAATAGGATAATTAAAGAAATAAACGATAAAGCGTAGGTGAAAAATGAATATAATTGATAAATGGAATGAGAAATTGGAATCCAAAGATGCTGCAGAATTCTATAATACATATCTTGAAACAGAGACTTCAGCATATAAAAGCATTTTAGCAGAAAAAAATCATTACCTTAAAGGCACAGTTGAGGAATTATCGAAGAAATACAATATGGAAGACTGGGTTTTTGCTGGTTTTATAGATGGAATAAACACTTCATTAAAGCAGCATACTGATGTTGAATCATTAAATGCTGACACTGAGCTTGACTGTGAGATTGACTTTAATAAGCTGTATTACAACATGCTTAATGCTAAGGCGCAATGGTTATACACACTTGATGAATGGGAAGGCATTTTATCAAAGGAAGAAAGAGCTGAAATAAAGAAACAGTTTACTATTGACCATACTGCAGTTCGTGATAAAGTTGGAAGGAATGACCCTTGTCCTTGTGGCAGTGGTAAGAAATATAAAAAATGTTGCGGCCAGTAGAAGAAAAAAAACAGAAAAACTGGTTCAAACTGGATAATGCTGCTAAGATATATCCAGCAGCAAATACCAAGAGATGGTCAGGTATGTTCAGATTGAGCGTCACACTGAAGGAGAAAGTGGATTCATTTATCCTTCAAGAGGCTCTTGCAACAACAATAAAGAGATTTCCCAGTTTTAATATCAGGATGAGAAGAGGTCTTTTCTGGTATTATTTCGAAACTAATGCAAAAAAAAGACCTACTGTAAAACCTGATATTAATAATCCCTGCGCTCCAATCAGCTGGCAGGAAAATAACGGTTTTCTTTTACGAGTATTTTATTATGACAAAAGAATAGCAATTGATTATTTTCATTCACTAACTGACGGTACAGGAGCTATGGTATTTCTAAAGACATTAGTTGCCCAGTACTTAAAGCTAAAAGGATATGAAATATCAGCAAAAGAAGGTGTTCTTGATGTTGACGAACAGCCAGATTATGAAGAATTCGAGGATTCATTTGCGAAGTATGCAGATTCCAAACAAAGAGGAAGAGCAAAGGAACCAAAAGCGTACCATATGAAAAGCACGAAGCTTAATGACAATAATATTTCGATAATTACTGGAATTACTTCACTAGAAAAAATAAAACAGCTCGCAAAAAAAAATAATGCTACAATAACTGAATTCTTATCTGCACTTTTGCTTTTTGCATTTTATAAGCAAAAGGAGAAAGAAGGTTTATATCAAAAACCTACAAGAGTTGCAGTATCTATTCCCGTAAATTTACGTAATTATTTTAAAAGCAATACAAAAAGAAATTTCTCGCTATTTTTAAATCCTGGAATTGACACGATTCTGGGTGAATATACTTTTGAAGAGATGTTAAGACAAATTCAATACTTTATGAAAGCTAATCTGAATCAGAAAACACTCAATGCAATGATGACTCAGAATGTAATTATTGAAAAAAACATACTTATAAGGATTGCTCCTTTGTTTCTTAAAAACTTTTTAATGTCAATCGCTCATTCAACAATTGGATACAGACCTATTACTACCCTGCTTTCCAACGTGGGAAGCGTTATTCTGCCCAAGGAAATGCAGGATCATATAAGCAGGTTTGAATTTATTTTAGGAGCAGCCAAGATACATACGCCATATCTTGCAGTTGTCAGTTATAACGATACACTGGTGTTGAATTTTACAAGTAAGATAAAGGAAACTGATATAGAAAGATTTTTCTTCACATATTTGATAAAACAGGGGATTCCGGTTAAAATTGAAAGTAACAGAGAGTAGGTGATAGTATGCCATATTGCGTAAAATGTGGAGTTGAACTAGATAAAAGCGCAAAAAAATGTGTGCTTTGCAATACAGAGATTTTGATTGAACAACAGGAAGAAATACCGCCTTATCCAAAAGAAAAAGCTGAAGTATCTCAACTGAATACAAGTTATGTTGCGATGCTTATTACATTAATACTGGCTATTCCTAATGTAGCATGTCTTGTAATTAACCTTATATATTCACCAGGTATATACTGGATGTACTATGTTTTTGGGGGAAGCTTGGTGTTGTGGATGATTTTCATATTCCCTATGACGCTAAAAAAGAAAAAACCATTAATTCATGTTTTTTTGATATTTATATCAGCGACACTTTATCTTATGCTTATTGCGCTTGCCTTATCAGGAATGAGATGGTTTTTGATAATAGCATTGCCTATATGCATAACTGTGATGTTTTTGCTGTTTGTTATTATACTTATTGTTAACAAGAAAAAACCAGGCAAGTTAAAAACTACATCGATCTCTCTAATTGCTGTCATAATTTTGTGCCTTGTTATAGAAGGTGTAGTTGATTATCTGGTAAATGCAGTTATCAGCTTCTCATGGTCATACATAGTAGCCGCTTCTCTAGTTCCAGTAATAATTGCCTTAGTATTGCTGTCTGGAAATAAAAAGCTTCAGAATGAGCTTATAAAAAAACTACATATTTGATTTTAATATTGATATATGTGATGCTTATTGATTATACTGGTATATGTAAGTAAATTACATTCTTTTCAATATTTAATATCAAAGAATAAATGGAGGTTACCATGTATAACGGATTAGGAAGCGATCTTTCAAGCCTGACTAGACTGTCAGATGCAAAATCAAGATCAATAAGCGCAGAGAATTTCAAAGGTGAAAAAGGAAAAGGCGGTATGGCCGTTGAAGGAACTGGAGCAAATGCAGCATCGGATTTAGGCGGTCAGAGCTGGAAAGTATCACCATCAATAGTATTGCAGCCAGGTGATCTTTTTGAAATTGCTGATATTGAAGGCCCTGGAGCCATTAAACATATTTGGATAACAAGCGGAGGGTCGGGGCGTGATACTATAATCAGATTTTACTGGGATGGTTGTGAAAACCCTTCAGTTGAATGCCCAATTGGGGATTTTTTTGCTAATGCATATTTGCCGATTCATATACCAATAAATTCACTTCCTATATGCAATAACAGTGTTAGAGGATTTAACTGTTATTGGGAAATGCCTTTTAGGAAACACTGTCGCATAACACTTGAAAATGTCGGTCCTAAGAGGACATACCACTATTATCAGATTGATTATGCTCTAACAAATATACCTGATGACTGCGCATATTTTTTTGCACAATATCGCAGAGAAAATCCTGTCAAGTATAAGACAGATTACACTATAATTGACAATGTTAAAGGAAAAGGGCACTATGTAGGCACATATATGACTTGGGGAGCCAATAATAACGGATGGTGGGGGGAAGGTGAAATTAAGTTCTTTATGGACGATGATGATAAATTCCCTACGATTTGCGGAACAGGTACTGAGGACTATTTCTGTGGAGCATACAGTTTTATGGATACTAACAGATATGAAGAATATACGACAGCATACTGTGGGTTCTATCCTGTCAGATATGAAAATGAAGTTCAAGGCCAACAGAGATTCTCCATGTATAGATGGCATATAACGGATCCGATAAGATTTGAGGAAAAACTAACAGTTACCATGCAGGCGCTTGGGTGGAGAAGCAACGGAAAATATCTTGCTCTGCAAGATGATGTTTCTTCTGTAGCTTTCTGGTATCAGACAATGCCGTTTAGCAAATTCCCTAAAATTGCGAACTATGAATTTTTGGAGATAATTTAAGAATGTTGAGTAGCTGCTGTTATGATACCAGTATAGGCAGAGTGAAAATCAGTGATGATGGTGAAGGTATAAGTGAAATTACAATATGTAATCCATACAACTGTAATCATTTTTCCAATACAGCATTGACTGATGAAGCATATTTGCAAATATCTGAATATCTTAGTGGCAATAGAAAATGCTTTGATATAAAGCTTTCATTAAAAGGAACTGAATTTCAAAGAGCAGTTTGGGATCAATTATCAATAATCCCATATGGAAAGACAAAAACATATGGTGAAATTGCATCTTGTCTGGATAATCCAAAAGCAAGCAGGGCAGTAGGTATGGCTTGCAATAAAAATCCAATAATGATATTGGTGCCATGTCATCGTATAATTGGGAAAAATGGATCTTTGACAGGGTATGCTCTGGGATTGGATATCAAGAAATACCTTTTGAATATGGAGAAGGAAAGAGATAGTAAGTAAAATAAAACGGAATCAAATGATTCCGTTTTTTGGTGCGGTCATCGGGACTTGAACCCGAATGGTCTCCCATGCGCCCCTCAAACGCACGCGTCTGCCAGTTTCGCCATGACCGCTCACTTATGAAATTATAACTATCTGCATAAGGTTTGTCAACGGGAAAATGATTAAATTACTAAATGTGTTTACTGGGTAAATATTAACTGCACTTGATTATAGTATGGAAAATGTATAAAATATATCAATGCAAAAGGAGCTATTTGATGAGTAATAACAAAAAGACAAATTATGAAGAACAAAAGCCTAAAGAATCAAAATTTATGAAGTTTATGGACATACTTAAAATAAGATTTTGGAATATAGCAAAGTATAATTTGATATGTGTAGGAATTTATACTATTTTTATTGTTTTTTACGCATTCTTCGTATCTCAGATATTCTTCCCTGTAGATGTTACCGATTATCAGCAGGGATATTCGAACTTCGGTGAACTTTTAGCATTACTGGTGTACAGGATTCCGTACACATTAGTTTTTTTTACTGTACCTATTGCAGTTTTCGGCCCTGCTGCTTCAGCGCTTTCTGTTGTTTACAGAAGCTATGTAAGACGAGATGACAGCTTCTCTTCAGATTTTACTGATGGATTTAAAAAGTTTTTCTGGAAATCTCTTGCAATTTCTACAATATCAACCGTGATAACAATATGTTTAGGAATCGCTTTCAGGTTTTATCAGATAAATCTTGAAGCAGGTTTCTGGAAGACGGCTCTATTGCTCATTATTGCTGGATTTTCTATATTGTTCGTAATGATGCATATGTATATATACCAGATACTTGTTGAATATAATTTATCGATCTGGAAGCTGTACAGATACTCATATGTTTTTGCAATACTTAGATTCTTTCCAAATTTACTTATAGCGTCTGCAATTTTCGCACTTACAATTTTACCATTTCTTGTTCATATACTGTTTGGAGCAGCTGTGATGATCACAGTGTTATTCGGATTGTCGTCATATATTATTAATTTCTTTACATGGCCAGCACTGGAAAAACACTTGGATCCCATTATGAAAGAACAAAAAGTCAATAAAGTAAAATTATACTAGTTCTTAGCAATAGATATTCTTGTAAAGGGAAAAATGAATTATATAAAAAAAGCAGAGGCATCTGCTTTTCTTTCAAAAATATAAATAAAACTAAATCATATCATCCATACTGTACATTCCTGCTGGTTTGTTTTTAATAAAAAGTGCAGCCCTTAATGCGCCTTGAGCAAAAATATCTTTTGAAAAAGCTCCATGGCTAATTGTAATGGTCTCATCAAGTCCTGCAAAAATTACTTCATGCTGTCCTACTATATTACCGCCCCTTACTGCATGAATTCCAATTTCATTCTTATTTCTTTTCTCTCTTTTCGTATGACGTTCATATACATATTCCAATGAGTTATTTAACGAACTATTTATTTCATCAGCGATTTTTAACGCAGTACCGCTTGGAGCATCAATTTTCTGATTATGATGCTTTTCTACGATTTCTATATCAAAATCATCTCTAAGAAATTCTGCTGCCTGTTTGCATAATTTGATTAACAGGTTAACTCCCAGACTCATATTTGCAGAACGGAAGACAGGTACGTGTTCAGAAAGTTTATCAAGAAACTCAGTTCCAGTTTTATCAAGACCTGTTGTCGAATAAACTAAAGGTTTTTTGTTATTCGTACAGTATTCTATTGTCTGCATAACGCCTGCAGGATGCGAAAAATCAACAACTACGTCAACATTAACAGAAGATGGTATGTCTTCTGCTTTTGTGTAAACAGGGAAGTTAAGATCATCCTTTTTAGATATATCTAATCCGCATGTTATTTTTATATCATCTCTTTCAGAACATATCCTGTTTATAGTATTTCCCATCTTACCATTGCATCCAACGAGTAAAATATTCATTATATCACTCCCAAGCTGATCAATTCATCCTTTAACATTTTAGCATTTTTTTCTTCCATTTCGACTAAAGGCAATCTTAGAATACCAGAATCAAAACCCATTAGCTGCAGTGCTTTCTTAACAGGTATTGGACTTGTTTCAATGAACAGCAATCTTACGAGGTTTTTTGTTCTGTAAAATAAGTCTCGGCTTTCTGCTATCTTATTATCAAGAAATAACCTGTTCATTTTTACAACATGAGACGGCATGACATTTGATAATACAGATATAACTCCCATAGCTCCATAAGAAAGTGCAGGAAGGTTTATGCAGTCATCGCCACTGTATACAGTGAAAGCAGAAGGAGCAGCAGCGATTATGTCAGCCATCTGATTAAGATTGCATTCCTTTACTCCGATGATGTTATAGTTGTCTGCAAGATGAATCATTACATCAGGGTCTATATTCATTCCTACCCTAGAGGGAACATTATACATTATTAAAGGTATGGGTACTGATGATGATATAGTTCTGAAGTGTTCGATTAAACCTTTTTTTGATGTTTTGTTATAATAAGGAGCAGTTACTAGTATTGCATCAGCTCCTGCTCTATATGCGTCTTTCGTTAATAGTACGCTATGCATCGTATCATTACAGCCTGTACCTGCAATTACCGGTACCTTTTTATTGATCTTCCTTACTGCGAACGATATCGCATCATATCTTTCCTGTTCAGTCATTGTAGAAGCTTCACCTGTTGTTCCGCATACTATTAAAGCTTCAATATCTGATTTAAGCTGATAATCAAGCTGCAGGCTGAATCTGTCGTAATCTATTCCTTTTTCATTGAATGGCGTTATAACAGCCGTAGCTGCACCTTTGAATAACATATTATCTCTCCCAAATCTTTATTAGTTCTTCGGCTATCTGCACTGCATTACTTGCAGCTCCTTTTCTTACATTGTCAGCAACTACCCAAATATTTAAACCAGATTCTACAGATTCATCTCTTCTAATTCTGCCGACATAAGTATAGTCAGTATCTGCAGCATCAGTTGCAAGTGGATATTTTGAATTTTTAATATCATCAACTACTTTTAGTCCTGGAGCATTATTAAATATTTTATATACATCATCCAGGTTATATAGGTTCTCAAACTCAAGATTAATAGATTCGCTATGACTTCTCATAACTGGAACTCTTACGCATGTACATGTTATATGTAAACTATCATTATGAAACATTTTTCTTGTTTCATAAACCATTTTCATTTCCTCTTTTGTATATCCATTCTCTAGGAAAACATCAATATGAGGTATGCAGTTATTAGCTATAGGATGAGGGAACTTCTTTGGAGGTAGGCCTTTGAGAGAGTTTTCAAGCTCGTCACATCCGCTTTTTCCTGCTCCTGATACAGATTGGAATGTTGTAACTATCATTCTTTTTAACTTGAATTTATCATGTAATGGTTTTACAGCAACTAAGGCTTGAATAGTTGAGCAGTTTGGATTAGCAATTATTCCATGGTGCTTTTCTATATCTTCCTTATTTACTTCAGGAACAACTAAAGGGACAGATGGGTCCATTCTCCATGCACTGCTGTTATCGATAACTACCACACCATGATTACTTGCAATTGGTGCATAAATCTTGCTTAAATCGCCTCCAGCAGAAAATAGAGCAATATCTATCTTTCTATCAAAAGAATGCTCATCAAGTTCTTCAACTAAATATTCTTTACCCGAAAAGGTAATTGTACTGCCTGCAGATCTTGCAGAAGCAAAAAAGTAGATGTTGTTTATTGGAAGATTCCTCTCTTCTAGTACCTTTATAAAGGTTCTTCCTACCATACCTGTTGCGCCAACTATTGCGAAGTCATACTTTTTCATTTTTATCACCAACCTGTTGTCATATTATATCAAAAAAAGGCTGCATGTGCGAGCCTTTACTTAATGATAATTAAGTGACAGCTCTCCACCGTTTATTTTGCGGTGACAGTCAATCCGCTATTTGCAAATTGACCAGATAAATACATATAAGGCTGCATTCTCTTCGGCAGTAATCCCTTTTTCCATCCTTCATCCCGCCTTATACGGTCTGAATGGATACTATTGACTCCTGCGCCTCTATCAATATTAGTGGAAGTATAACAAGCATCAGCCGTAATGTAAAGCAAATTTTTTATTTAAAGTCTTTTTATTGGTAAAAATGATTAAATTGTTAATTTTGTAAAATTCATATGATATAATTTAAATATGTGGAGGGGAAAATGGGTTTTGATATTATTCTAACAGTTGTAATATTAGTTGTTATCGTATTTTCAGTTTTATCATTCATAGCAGGTTTGATTATGTTTAAAGTCACATTACTTCCTAAATCTGACAGAAATGCATTTAGGAAAAAGGACAAAGATATGACTGAGCAGATGAAAGTATTTCATGAATTATCAAAGCAGTGGATAGATGAAAACACGGATTCTACATGGAATCTTAATACTTTTGACAATCTGAATCTTAGTGCTCGCTACATCACAGGTAATAATGAACATAAATGGGTAATTCTTGTTCATGGGTATACTTCAGTCGGATGGCACATGGCTCCTTTCGCAAAAGAGTATTATAAAATGGGATATAATATTTTAATACCCGATTTAAGAGGCCATGGCGAAAGCGAAGGGCAATTTGCGACAATGGGATATTATGACAGTGTTGACATAATAGAATGGATATATGAGATTATCAAAGCAGACGTAAATGCAAAAATTGTTTTGCATGGTATTTCAATGGGTGCAGCAACTGTAATGCTTGCAACCGGAGAGGACTTAAGCGGCCATGTCAGATGCGCTATTGAAGATTGCGGCTATACTTCAGTATGGGAGGTTTTTAGCCACAACATGAAAAGGATGTTCAAACTACCTGCTTTCCCAATACTATATGCAGCAAATGTAATATCTTCTGCAAAAATTAAGATGGATTTTAAAGAGGTAAGCCCTTTAGATGCAGTAAAGAAATCTAGAACACCGACATTGTTTATTCATGGTGATAAAGACGTCCTAGTACCTTTTAATATGCTTGACCGACTTTATGATAATGCTTCTTGCCAGAAAGATAAACTTGTTATTAGAAACGCTATACATGGTGAATCATCATCAAAAGAACCGGACACATATTATGAAAAAGTGTCCGGTTTTATTGCTAACTATATAGGGTAACTTAACAGAAATAACTTCTATCTGTGCTTAAAATGGATTTTCAGTACTATATAACATTCCAGAAGGTCTGTTGAAGCTTATATCATCAACATTCAACATACGCATAGCATCGAAAAGGATTGAACTAACATCATCAAAAGACACACCAGCATGATGAGGGAATTGCTTCTCTATCAATACATGACGGTAGAAACGAGCCATTTCAGGTATTGCAATAACCCCTATACTCCCGAATGAATTCGGATTTACATCCAAGACTTCACCTTTTGCAATGTAACTTCTAAGTTTAGCATCTGCTGTAGACTGCAGTCTGAAAAGAGTCGTATTTCCAGGTTTTAAAGTACCGTCAAGAGTTCCTCTGCTTACATCAGGCTCCTTATCAGGTTCTATTAAACGTTTCATTATTTTTTGATAGTCTAAAGTACCGCAACCGGATTTCAGATTGCATGTTGAAGTATTACCGCAGTGGAAACCCATGAAAATGTCCTGATTGGTATAAGGATATTTTGATTTAATATGCTTTTCAAACATAGCTCTTGGTACAGTGTTATTAATATCCAGAAGTGTTGGAATGGATTCTGATGCAAGATAAAGTATATACTCTGACAAAGCTCCGTATATATCTGTCTCACATGCGACTGGATAACCCATTGCAGCCATCCTTGAGTTAACAAAACAAGGAACGAACTTGAACATGGTCTGAAATGCCGGCCAGCATTTGTCAGCAAAAGCGGCATACTGTGATGCCTCAAGATTATTATCTTTCCAATCGAGAAGTGTAAGCTCAAACTGGGCAAGCTTTTGCATAACTGAGGGATGGTTGTTCCTGCCGCAAAGTTCTTTATTCATACTGTCTATTACAGAAGGTATTCGTTTATCATTTTCATGCTTAGTGAATGCTTCAAACAAATCCAACTCGGAGTTTTCCTGTATTTCCACTCCAAGATCAAATAAAGGTTTAATCGGAGCATTGCATGCTAAAAAATTAAACGGCCTTGGTCCGAAAGCAAATATCTTAAGATTCTTTATGCCTATCAGAATTCTGGCTATAGTTTCAAAGCGTGCGATCATCAATGCTACCTCATCAGGATATCCGACAGGGTATTCAGGAATATATGATTTTACATTTCTCAATCCAAGATTGTATGATGCATTAAGCATTCCACAGAAAGCATCACCTCTATTGTCATTCAGTGAGTCTGTATCATTTTCTTCAGCTGCAGCACAAAACATTGTAGGAGCATTGAATTTCTGAGCCAGCATGGTTTCTGGGCCTTCAGGTCCGAAATTTCCTAAGTAAATTACAAGTGCATTTACTCCGTTCTTATGGATATCTTCAAGAGCCTTAGATACATCATTTTCATTTTCAACTATAATAGGGCATTCATATATAGCCTTATTCAGCTTTTTATATTCTTCCACTACATGAATTCTTCTGCTTTTAGATAATGGTGCAGGAAAGCAGTCACGGCTTACTGCCACAATACCTAGTTTCACATTCGGCGCGTTATTCATATTTACCTCCAAATATTCATATTACATTTCTAATTCTATAGAAAATAGTGCAATAAGGCAATGAAATTGTGCTAGTATTTAATCAGATGTGCTATAATCTTTGCTATAACTTATTTTATAGTAGGAGGGAACATGGAACCTTCAGTTCAAAAGATGCATGACTTCTATAATTTTAAAAAGGATGCCCCTATTTTCCAAAAAGAATTTGGATGGTATGTCATGGATAAATGGAAAAAGCAGGGATGGGTTGATGATAATACCGATCTTAATACGTTGTTCGGATTTGATAAAGCAGCAACATATTATCTGGGGCAATGTGGATGGTGCGAAGCGCCTTTACTCCCGCTTTTTGAAAAAAAGGTATTAAGTGTTACAGATGAATATGAAATTGAACAGGATGTTGCAGGAAGGCAGGTTCTATATTTCAAAGGAAAGAGAAACGGCTTCATGCCCTCATATCTGGATCATCCTGTAAAAGACATGAAGACTTTAGAGGAGAATATCTTATGGAGGATGGATCCAGCTGATCCAAACAGATTTAAGGATCTGGATTTGAGAATGCAAAAAGCTACAGATTGCGAAAAACGCAAATTCATTATTTGTGCCAATGTCGCTGGAGGATATATGTATCTAAGATCACTGATAGGTCCAGAGGATCTTCTGTACAAATTTTATGATGATCCCCGGCTTATTCACAGATGTATGGAAATATGGTTTTCTGTTATGGACAAAATGTGTGAGACTCATCAGAAATATGTATCAGTTGATGAGGTCTGGTTTGGTGAGGATATCTGTTATAATCATGGCTCGTTGATTTCTCCTGATATGATAAAGGAATTCCTTTTTCCATATTATCAGCAGTTAATTGATAATGTTAAAAAGAGGCAGAAAGATAAAAACAAAAAACTTCATGTCCAGCTTGACACTGATGGATATTCAATTGCGGTTATAGACTTATATAAAACAATAGGAATGGACTATATGTCTCCTTTTGAAGTAGCATCGGGATGTGATGTAGTAGAAGTCAGAAAAAAATATCCTGATCTTCTTATTTCCGGAGGAATTGATAAGAGGATATTGGCTGCAGGCAAGGATGCGATTGATAAGGAAATTGACAGGATAATGCCATTCATGAAAAAACATGGAGGATATATCCCCACTTGTGATCACGGCGTGCCTGAAGAAGTGGAATTTTCAGACTATCTTCATTATCGAAAGAGAATGCTGGAGTATTGATTCTGTAAGCGTTAATAAATTATTGTAATAGCTTCTTTAGTTATATATAATATATGAAATTATTGGAGGGGACTTAATTGGAAGGTATACTGGATATTTTTGCAAGCAATGTTTATAACGATAAAGTAATGAAAGATGAGCTTCCAGCTTATGTTTATGAATCCTTAAAAAAGACAATAGAACAAGGAGGCCCTCTTGAAGATGGAATTGCTGATACTGTAGCGGCCAGCATGAAGGATTGGGCTATCCGCAAAGGTGCTACTCATTATACTCACTGGTTTCAACCTATGACAGGTATAACAGCAGAAAAACATGATTCTTTCTTGGCAATAAGAAATAATACTCCAGTATTGGAGCTTCGTGGCAAAGAACTTATAAAGGGAGAACCTGATGCTTCAAGTTTTCCATCAGGCGGATTAAGAGCAACTTTTGAAGCAAGAGGATATACGACATGGGATGCCACATCATATGCATTTATTAAAGACAAGACTCTTTGCATTCCTACTGCATTCTGCTCATATTGCGGTGAGCCTTTGGATAATAAGACACCTCTTCTACGTTCAATGGATGCTTTGAATAAACAAGCTTTAAGAATAGTCAGATTGTTCGGTAACACTACAGCAACAAGAGTCACACCTGTAGCAGGCTGCGAACAGGAGTATTTTCTCATTGATAAAAAACAGTATGATAGAAGGAAAGACCTGCTGATATGTGGTCGTACTTTATTCGGAGCTAAATCGCCAAAAGGGCAGGAACTGAATGATCATTATTTTGGTAATATACGTGAAAGAGTTCAAAATTTCATGAGAGAACTGGATGTCGAGCTTTGGAAACTTGGTATAACAGCTAAAACAGAACATAACGAAGCCGCACCTGCTCAACACGAAATAGCACCTATATATACAACAGTGAACATTGCTGCTGATCATAACCAGCTGATAATGGAGATGCTTAAGAAGGTTGCAGAACATCACGGTTTAGCATGTCTTCTTCACGAGAAACCGTTTGAAAATATAAATGGTTCAGGTAAACATAATAACTGGTCTATATCAACAAATGAGGGGGATATGCTTCTCAAACCTGGTAAAAATCCTTCAACAAATAAAAGATTTCTTTTGATACTTTCTGCAGTTTTAAGAGCTGTTGATAAATATTCAGGATTATTAAGACAGAGTGTAGCTACTGCAGGCAATGACCACAGATTGGGATCACATGAAGCTCCTCCAGGTATAATATCAGTTTATCTTGGTGCTGAACTTACTGAAATACTGGAAGATATTGATAACGGAAGGACTGCACATGATAAGACAAGGGAAAAGTTCCATATGAGTGAAACACTTCCTGTGTTGTTCAAGGATACATGCGACAGAAACAGAACTTCTCCTTTTGCATTTACCGGCAACAAGTTTGAATTCCGTATGCCAGGTTCTTCATGTTCGGTATCAGATGCTAATACAGTCATAAATACAATTGTTGCGGAGTCTTTTAAATATTTTGCAGACATACTTGAAAGAACAGATGATTTTAATAGTAAAGTCGACGAATTGATAAAAGACACAATTACAAAGCATAAAAAGATAATATTTAATGGAAATAATTACTCAAAAGAATGGGTAGAAGAAGCAAAAAAAAGAGGTCTTCCAATAATTAACTCCACTCCAGAAGCTGTAGACTGTCTCATTGATAAGAAAAATATTGACCTTTATGAATTATTTAATATTTTCTCAAAAACTGATCTCATATCCAGACATGAGATTAAGCTTGAGAATTATTGCAAGATAATTTCAATAGAAGCGAATACCATGATCGAAATAGCTAAAAGAGAAATTCTGCCTGCAGCTATGGATTATGCGAAAAATGTATATAGTTCTGTTTTAATGAAAAAGGATATCGGATTAGATATAACTTGTGAAAAAGATATTTCTTCGTATCTCTCAGATAATATCGCTCATCTCTCAAATAGCATTTCCAGACTCGAAAATATAATGAAAAAAGCAAAAAGTGCTAATGACTTCAAGGATAAAGTGGTACCTGCCATGAAGGATATAAGATATTATACTGATATTTTGGAATGTGCTGTATCAAAGGAAAAGTGGCCTATGCCTACTTATTCGGATATGCTATACAGTGTTTAACACATAAACTTAATTTACTGATTATATAACAGGCTTGATAAATTATTATTGATTTCTAAAGCAAAATGACTTTAGAGTTTTTACATGCAGTGATTGTATCTTGATCCCATATAGATACCTGTACTTCACCTATATGTGCTTTTTTTAATAGAAGCATACATAAACGAGATTGTCCAATACCTCCACCTATTGATAAAGGTAACTCGTTATTTAGTAGCATTTTATGGAACATTAAATTTTTCCTGTTTTGGCAACTGGATACTTCCAACTGTCTTGTTAGAGATTCACTATTAACCCTAATGCCCATTGAAGAAATTTCTAGTGCTGAATCCAGTACTTCATTATACATAAGTATATCCCCATTGAGTTCCCAATCATCATAGTCAGGTGCTCTGCCATCATGTTTTAGTCCTGATTTCAATGTTTTACCAATCTGCATAATAAATGCAGTCTTATTTTCCTTAACAAATAAATCTTCTCTTTGTTTTGATGTTAATGATGGATATTTATCTTCAAGTTCCTGTGATGTAATAAATGCGACATCTCTATTAATCTTTGTGTCTAGTGCAGGAAATATGTCCTGCATCATATCATAAGTATCACAAATAGCACATACTATATTGCTGACTATCTGTTTAAGAAAAGCTGGAGTTCTTTCTTCCTTGGTTATTACCCTCTCCCAGTCCCATTGGTCAACATATATAGAATGGATATTATCCATATCCTCATCGCGTCTAATCGCATTCATGTCTGTGTATAAACCTTCGCCTTCAGGAAATCCATACTTATGTAATGCAAGTCTCTTCCACTTGGCTAAAGAGTGTACAATTTCAGCTTTTACCGAGCCTTCCTTTGTTTCAAATACTACTGGTCGCTCTATACCATTCAGATTGTCATTTAATCCTGACTGTGAATCGACAAAAAGAGGAGCTGATACTCTTTTCAGATTCAAGGCTCTGCAAAGATTTTCTTCAAAAATTCTTTTTAGTGTCCCTATTGCCATTTGTGTCTCATATAGGTTAAGCTGTGATTTGTATCCTTCTGGTATTTTTGTGAAACTCATTTTTAACCTGCCTTGAAATTTTCTTACAAGTCTACCACATAGCTGTATATGTGTCAATTATGATGTTTTATCATGTTTGCATAGCAAAATTTAATATGATAAAATAACTGTAATATTCGGAGGATGATATGACACAAAAGAAAAGGACATCTGTTGCGGTTGAAACAGCAGAAAAAGGAAAGAATAAATCCCAAAACAATGTTTTAGCAAAAGAAATTTTCGGCATCGTGATAATAGCTCTAGGGCTACTGGCTTTTGTATGCATTTTTTTTACAAGTAATTCAGGCACATTCGGAAAACCTTTTAAAGAAGTGTCTTCAGGGTTATTCGGCTGGACTCATTACCTTATCCCTTTAGTTATTCTGCTTATTGGCTGCTATATCGCATTAGCTGGAAGAGTTAAGCAGTTAAGCAGAAAAACCATGTATCTCATACTTCTGATTCTTCTTATACCATGTTTTTTTCAAATAGCTTATTTATCTGAGAATATGTCTCAGATATCCAATGGCATGAATGTATGGCAGTTCATAAGCCATATGTATTCAATAGGTATTCAGCAAGTTAAAAACGGAGGGGTATTCGGAGGTATTATTATGACACCTCTCGTTATCTTTTTTGGTGTAACTGGGGGATATATTATTACGATAACAGCAACTGTTGTACTTGTTATATATATAACTAATAAGAGTTTTCTAGACTTCCTCATAAAAGTTAAGAACATGTTTATTACATTTTTTAACTGGATGAAAGATGCATTCAAGCCGATTGAAGATGAGCAAAATGCATCTATAGAAAAAGAACCGAAAAAACAGCCGTTTATACAGCAAAAGATTGATGATGTATCCTTAGAACCTGTAAAAGCTATATTTAATAAGGAACCTGCAAATATTATCATAAACAAGACAAGGCCAGCAAATGAGGAATCCAAGAAACCTGTATCTAGATTTACCGGACCGATTATCATAAAGAAAGAAGAACCTTCAAAGAATGCAACTATTACTCCAGTTAATGAAAAACCTCAGGTAAAAGGTGAGTATGTTTTCCCACCTTTATCTCTTTTAGATTCATATGTGGATAGCGGTAATTCAGATAATTATGAACAGATAGCAAGGAAACTGGAAAATACTTTATTAAGCTTCGGTGTTGAAGTTTCTGTTACAAATATAATGTGCGGTCCAACGGTAACAAGATATGAACTGCAGCCAAAATCAGGTGTAAAGGTTAGCAGGATCGTTGCATTGGCAGATGATATATCTTTGAATCTTGCATCTCGTGATGTAAGAATAGAAGCTCCTGTACCTGGAAAATCTGTTGTCGGGATAGAAGTGCCAAATACAAAAAAGAGTGTAGTATCATTAAAAGAAGTAATTGCTTCAAAAGAATTCCAAGGATCGAAAAGCATACTTACTATTGCTATAGGGAAGGATATTGCTGGTAACTGCACTATTGCTGATGTAAGAAGAATGCCTCATATGCTTATAGCAGGTGCAACCGGTTCAGGGAAAAGCGTATGTATCAACTGTATAATTACAAGCATACTATACAAAGCGACCCCTGATGATGTTAGATTTATAATGATAGATCCGAAAAAAGTGGAATTAATAAATTACAACGGGATACCTCATCTTCTTATACCTGTTATTACTAATCTTAAAAAAGCTGCTGGAGCATTGAACTGGGCAGTTGAAGAAATGACTAATAGATATGACATGTTTAATAAAAGAGGAGTACGTGATATTAATTCATACAATGATTCTGTAAAAAATGATCCTGAACTTAAAAAAATGCCAAATATAGTTATTTTAATTGATGAATTAGCTGATCTCATGATGACTAATCCTGGTGAGGTTGAAGAATCGATATGCAGGCTCGCCCAATTAGCTAGAGCTGCAGGTATACATTTAATAATTGCAACTCAGAGGCCTTCAGTAAATGTTATAACTGGAGTAATAAAAGCAAATATCCCTTCCAGGCTCTCATTTGCTGTAGTAAGCCAAGTTGATTCCAGGACAATTCTTGACATGGGGGGAGCTGAAAAACTCTTGGGAAATGGGGATATGCTATTCCATCCTATGGGATTGTCCAAACCTGTCAGAATGCAGGGAGCATATATATCTGATTCTGAGATAAATAAGGTTGTCGAATTTATAAAACAAAGATCAGTTTCTTCTTATGATGAAGATGTTGTTGACAATATTGAAAAATCTGACAAGAAAACATCAGATAATGATATGGAGAATGATATTGATGAATTGTTACCTGCTGCAATTGAACTTGTTGTTGAAATAGGGCAGGCTTCAGTGTCATATCTTCAAAGAAAACTTAAGCTCGGATATGGGAGAGCTGCAAGAATAGTTGACCAAATGGAGCTTAGAGGAATTGTAGGTCCGTTTGAAGGTTCAAAACCGCGAGCAGTGCTTATTTCGAGAGAAGAATGGGCTGAGATGCAGATGAATAATCCGGATCTGAGTACCGGGAATAACAGATGAGTTTTTTACCTATAAGTAAAGATGATATGGATAAAAGAGGATGGGAGTATATAGATATACTCTTTATCACACCTGAAGCATATGTTGATCATCCTTCATTCGGGCAATCGATGATTACTCGATTACTAGAAGATAAAGGAAATAGGTTAGGAATACTGTCTGAACCAGACATTTCATCGTGTAATGATTTTAAGAGGTTTGGGGAAC
>JBAZFL010000004.1:0-29022 GCA_041653455.1 Clostridia bacterium | reverse complement strand
ATATCTTGAACCTGATCAAAGAAAAAAAGCGGAGAGGCTTACCAGGAAATATTATGAGAATATGAATGAACAGGCAAGATTAAAGAATGTTAATGTGAAAATAGTGGAAACCAGGCTTGAGGATTTGCGCTCCGCACTTGATATTATAGATAAAAAGAGCAGCCGGTATTTCAACTCGAACGTCCTTGTTGATAAAAGGGTATAGTAAATGAGTACATTCAGCGGTATAGAAATAGTCAGAAAAAGCCTATATGCTAATCAGAAGGCGATTGATATAACAGGCCATAATATTGCCAATGCAAACACAAAAGGCTATACAAGGCAGCAGGTTGTGTTTGAATCCATAGCTGATAATTCCAAAACATTATTTGCAGGAACAAGCGTAAATAACATAGGAAGAGGAGTGGAGATAGCGCAGATTAAACAGGTCCGATATGACTATTATGACAGTATGTACCGCAAAGAGGCAGGTATTCAAAACGAACTGTCAGCAAAAAGCTCAGGCTATATTTACATTAACAGCCTTATGAGAAACGGCAGAGATGATTCGATAGGCAACATGCTTACGGATCTTTTTGATTCAATGGAAAATCTTGCATCAAATGCAGATAATATGATTATCAGGGAAGAGGTAAAACAGAATGCAATACTTTTCACTGAAAACATGAATATGACAGCTGATGCGCTTATACAGTACAAAAATGAACTGAATGGTGATATAAAAGAGATCGCTTCAAATATAAATGATATGGCATACAGGCTTGTTGAATTGAATAAGCTAATATTCGAATTCGAAGCAACAGGCAAAACTGCGAACGAGCTTAGAGACGAAAGGAATCTTATAGTCGACGATTTATCGCAGTACATGAACATCACCGTAAATGAAAAAGATAATGGCGAATTTCAGGTAATGACTGGAGGATATTCTCTTGTTGATCATTATACTGTTCAGGAAATAGAAGTAAAAAACAATCTTCCAAGTGATGTTGTTGAAGGTACATATAATCAGTTATATTGGAAAAATGCAGGAAGTAAGGTTATCCTAACCGGAGGTCAGCTAAAAGGAATGCTGGACTTAAGAGATGGCAGCACACAGGAAAACATGGGGATAGATTATGTTATTAAGCAGCTGGACAATCTTGCAGGTTCGATTGTGGAACAATTCAATAATATTAACAGAGCAGGATATACTTTACCTTACAGTGATCACCTTTCTGTAAACGAAGTGGATTTTTTTGACAGCCTGTCAGTAAAAGCAACAAATATTAGAATATCAGACGCTTTAAAGGATGATGTCTCAAATATTGCAGCTTCTGATATTTCCTTAAATGACAATATCGGTCTTTCAAACAACAGGAATCTTATGAACTATCTGGAACTGCGCGAAAGCAGCAGTTTAATGTATGGGACAGTAAGTATAGGAAATCTTGAAGACTATATTGAATCAGCTTTTTCTAAAATAACGATAACAACCGGATATGCGCAGGCAAGGGCTTCTAGCCAGAATGAGATACTGGACTATATATCTGGACAGAGAGATTCGGTTTCTGGAGTAAGCATAACAGAGGAAACAATAAACCTGACCGCGTATCAGAAATCTTATGAAGCGACAGCAAATCTGATGAAGGTAATTGATGAAATGCTTGATACTCTTATGAACATAGTGTAGGTGGTGAAAATGAGAATTACCAATGGAATGATGGCAAGAAGATCAATGAAAGATATAGAGGATGCTTATAAGAAGCTTTCAAATGCATCCTATTCCTTCTCAACAGGAAAAAAATATGAAAATGCATATGATGATCCGGTTTCTGCAAATACACTGAGCAGGCTTAAAAGTGACAGGAAAGACATAACCAAGTACTACAGCAACATAGATAATGCAACTTCCGCAATAAGTGATATGGAAACTGCGGTAAAAGATATAAACAGCTGCATGCAGAAAATTATGGAGCTTTTTTCAAATGCGAATAATGCCACGCTTTCTGCTTCAGCAAAAGAGTCATTATGCCAGGAAGTACAGCAGTACAAGGAACAGATAATCACGGACCTGAATTACAGCAGTTCAGGTATATATATATTCGGAGGTTTCAACACCAGAAGCAAACCTATAACATTTAATGCTGGGGGATATCAATATAACGGTACTGATATTTTATCAATGACAAATGAACAGAATAATATGGCTTTGTCAGAAAAAGTAATGGTAAATATAAGTAAAGGAATGAGTATGGATATAAGAATATCTGCACTAGAGCTGATTGGAGCAGGTGAAGACAATATGCTCAGCAACATCGATGCCATTACAAATGTCATACGAGCAGAGGAATTTGACAGTGTAGCATTTACTGAGCTGAATACTGTATTTGATAAAAACTACGACAAAATTCTGATGAGTATTACTAAAGCAGGTGCGGCTGCAAACCGGATTGATTCAGTAAAATCGCAATTAAGCAGCCGCTCATCTACGCTTAATGACAGGATATCGGACATAGAGGATATTGACACAGAAAAAGCTATTTTAAATTACAAACTTGCTGAGCAGGCATATGAAGCAACTTTGTCAGCATCAGCATCAACAATACAGTTGTCATTGTTGGACTTTTTAAGATAATAACACAGGGGTGATAGTTTTATGGATAAAGATGAGTTAAGAAGTATTAAATTTGTAAGAGAAATATACGGATTTGAAAACATAAAAGATTATGTTCTGGCAAATGCATCAGAAAAAGAATCAAATCCTTTTAAAGTCCTAAAAGCTTCTGATGGAAGCGTATCTTTTATTCTTTTAGAACCGAACATTGTAGATGAAGCATATAATCCAGTGCTAGATCAAGAGTCAGAACTCATTTTGAAAATGAAAAATAAAGAAGATATTCAAATTTATGGAATTGTTGTTATACCAAATAACATTAAAGAGATGACAATTAACTTAAGAAGCCCTATAATAATAAATAGAGAGAATGGTAATGCAATACAATTAATCCTACAAGACGAAAGGTACAGTGTGAGACATAGGATTTTTGATTGCTAAAGGGTTAACGGGATGCTGGTTATATCAAGAAAATCTGGAGAATCGATACTTATAGGTGATGACATAGAAGTTATCATCATTGAATCGCAAAATGGAAAAGTAAAAATCGGAGTGAATGCGAAGAACAGTATTAAGATTCTAAGAAAAGAAATTATTGACCAGGTAACAGCTGAAAACCTTAAAGCTTCTGCAAACACAGATAATCAATCTATTGAAAGTTTGGGGACTCTTCTTAAAAAGGAAGAAGATAAATGAGATATGTCCCGACAACTTTTTTAAAAGAGGATATGATAGTAGGTAAGGACGTTTACGGAAAGTACGGAGAAGTCTATCTGACTAGAAATACCAAATTAACATTAAAATATATAAACAGCCTTGAGACACTTGGGTATCTTGGAGTTTTTATTGAAGATGAATTATCAGAAGGAATAGATATTCCCGAAATAATAAATCCAAGAATAAGACTTGAAGCTGTTAACAGGGTTAAGGATGTATACTCATCTATTAAAAAGAATAACAGAGGAATTCTGAACAACTGGAAGGAATTAGACCAGCTTACTGAGAATATAATAACGGACATTTTAAGAAACGAAAATGCCGTATACAACATTATGTACATGAAGAATCATGATGATTATACATATACGCATTGCGTTAATGTAGCATTGGTCGTAGCTATAGTCGGTAAAAAGATTATGATGGGAAAGCCGGTTCTTCTTGACCTGTTTAAAAGCGCATTAATGCATGATATAGGGAAACTTTTCATACCGGTATCAATACTGAACAAGCCAAGCCGGCTTAGCAGTGATGAATATGAGCTTGTAAAGCAGCATCCTCTGAAGGGATATGATTATCTTGTTGAACAAGGATGTCTTACAACACAGGGCAGAAGAGGAGTACTGATGCATCATGAGTATCATAATGGCAAAGGATATCCTTTTGGTGTTTCTGATGCCGGAATAAATAAATATGCAAAAGCATTATGCATATGTGATGTATATGATGCTCTGGTATCAGATAGGCCTTATCGTAAAGCATGGAGCCAGTCAGAAGCACTGGAATACATAATGGCTAATACGGGAAGTATGTTTGATCCTGAACTGACAAGAGTTTTTATTGAGAATATTACCCCATATAACCCAGGTACTATAATACTGCTTAGTAATGGAGCAAAAGCCATCGTTGTGAGTAATAACAAAGGTCTTCCTTTACGTCCGGTAATAAGAGTATTTGAAGAGGAAGGCAATAGGGTAAGCCTATATGACGTTGATCTTAAGGATAATAACGACTTCTTGAATATAGTAATAGATAAAGAAATAAATCTTTAGATGATAAGATCATTACAAATCTGAATTAAAAAAAATATCATAAAACACTAAAGTTATATAAATTCAATCCGATTAATTAGTTGTGAAGATACTGGCCGGTATACTAACATAAAAAATGAGGGAAAGGATTCCCGATAAAAAATCAAGGAGGATACAATGAGAATTAACCACAATATAGCTGCGTTAAATACATATAACCAGTTATCAAAGAACAGTGAGGCTGCTAACAGCTCTCTAGAAAAACTTTCATCAGGTCTTAGAATCAACCAAGCTGGTGATGATCCAGCAGGAATGGCGATTTCAGAAAAAATGAGAGCGCAAATCAATGGTTTGGGACAGGCCAACAGGAATGCACAGGATGGTATATCTCTTATACAGACAGCAGAAGGCGCTTTGAACGAGACAACATCAATACTTCAGAGAATGCGTGAACTGGCAGTACAAGCAGGAAACGATACCGCAACAACAAGCGACAGAGCAACAATACAGGCTGAAATGGATCAGCTTGCTCAGGAAATCACAAGAATAGCCGACACGACAAAGTTCAACGGCGAAGCACTTATGTCAAATGACCATGTTTTCTCCGGTAATCTTCAGATTGGCGCAGATGCAGGCCAGACACTGACAGTAACACTTACCAAGATGGATGCAGTTACAATAGGAGTCGGAACAGGAAGTGAAGATCCTACTCTTGCTGCAGCAGAATACAAGGACGTTGCAGGCACATTCAGAACTGATGGCGGTACTGTTGATGTATCAGCATACACATCAAACCTTCAGAGCCTTGACATCACATTTGACGTTCTTACAGTAGGAAATGGAACAGATACAGCTGGAACAGCTCTTGTAACTGTAAACGGAGTTTCAGCTACAATTACAGCAGATGGTAATGCGGCTGATGCAAGCTATACATTATCCCACAGCGACTTTGCAGACATCATTGCATCAGGCGAATCAATATCCATTGATGCAGGCGCAGATCTTGAAGCAGACATGGTTACAACAATATCCATTGAAGCTCAACAGAACGGAACATTAAAAGGTCTTGATGTATCAAGTAATGCTGCAGCTTCAACTGCACTTACAGCTATCGATTCCGCTATTGACGCAGTTTCAACACAGAGATCTAATCTTGGTTCATATACCAACAGGCTTGAGTATACGATAACCAACCTTGAAACAGCATCTGAAAACATGACAGCTGCTGAATCCCGTATCAGAGACGTAGATATGGCTTCAGAAATGATGGAATTCACAAAGATGAACGTGTTAAGCCAGGCAGCACAATCGATGCTTGCACAGGCAAACGCACAGCCTCAGAGCGTATTACAGTTGTTAAACAGCTAATTAAATTATTGAAAAAACCCCGCCGGTCTTATACCGGCGGGTATTTTCAAACATGTAAATGAGTAAGAACAGTAGAGGTGCAGCATGAATGACTCATATATAGATTCAGCAACCGGTATCATGACAGTAAGGACATCAGAAAGCCAGTCATTAAAAGATTCATCTTTCAGAAAACAAAATACAGAAAGTTTCGATGAAAACCTTCCGTTCGGGAATAATGATGAATTTATGGTCTATAACAATGAAGCCCAGCTGGACAAGCAGATATCAGAACTGAACAACACATTAATAAAAGATGATAAGCGTATTGAATACAGCATATATAAAGAAACCAACACAGTTGTTTTCAGGGTAATAAATTCCAAAACAAATGAGATCTTAAAAGAAATACCATCAACAAAACTTATGGATTTTTCAGTTGCAGTACTGGAAAGATTCGGATTAATAGCCGATAAGGAAGTATGAAAAGAGGAATGACATGGCAGAGGAAGTATCAAGCTTAAAATACTCGTCAACAAGGATATCCGGGCTTGCATCAGGTCTTGATACTGAAAGCATGATCGAGAATCTTATGAAGGCAGAGAGACAAAAAGTTATTAAAGTTGAGCAGGAGCTTGCATATGCGAACTGGCAGCAGGAAGCTTACAGAGGAGTAATTCAGAAACTGTCTGATTTTACAAAAAGCCAATTCAACCTTTCTGATAATTCGAAAAATATACTGTCAAATTCAAATCTCAAGACCGTCAACATGACATCTAAAGATTATGTTACCGTTCTGGCAAACGGAGATGCAGTAACCGGACAATATACAATCAATGAAATAGTGCAAGTAGCAAAGCCGTCAACCTTGACGAGCAGCTCTTCCATAAAAAACGGAATAAATGGGACTAAGGATATGTCTTTGCCTTCTTTGATAGAAGTCGAGGGCATGTCTTTTTATGCGAGACTGGATGGGGAGCAGTTTGAAATAAGTTTCGATTCGAATTATTCAGACAGCACTGCATTCATGGCGGATCTGCAGGATAAACTTGATGATGCATTTGGTCAGGGAAGAGTTGCTGCATCTTTGGATGAAAACAGTATGATAAACCTTTCATCACAGAACAGCACACTTCAGATTCTGGACAATTCTGAATCCGCTATTAAGCTTGATTATTTGGGATTACGCTCAGGAGATATGAGCATATTGAATATCAGGGGATCCATGCTGGAAAATTTCGGTTCAAATGATGAAGTGTCGTTCCGAATTAATGGTACAGAATTCAGTTTTTCCAGCACAGAGAGTATTGAAAATATAATGAATACGGTCAATGAGTCTGCTGCCAAAGTGAAAATGACATACAACAGCATAACAGATAAGATATCTATTTCCTCAGCAAAAACAGGAAGCAACTCATATATTGATATAGAGAATCTGTCGGGTAGTTTTTTTGGTGCTGATGGTTTTATTAAGATATCAGATGGTATTACCGCTAATGGACAGGATGCGATGTTTTATCTTAATGATGCTGGTAAGGAAAACCTCATAACAAGAAGCTCCAATACTTTCACGATAGATAATCTGACTTATACCTTAAAAAAAGAAAATGCAGCGACGGTAAACTTTAGCATAGAGAATAATGTAGATGATGTATATGAATCCATAAAATCTTTTATTGATGAATATAACGGAATTGTGGCGGAACTTACAGGGCATGTTATGGAAAAAAGAGATTATGACTACAAGCCTCTTAGTGATGAACAGAAGGAGGAGATGACAGAAGCACAGATTGCAGATTGGGAAGATAAGGCTAAGGAAGGGTTATTGAAAGCGGACAGTATGATATTTTCAATGCTTAATGAACTTAGAACAGCTTTCACAAGCGGAATCAAAAATCTGAATATGACTTTTGGAAGTATTGGAATTAACACATCTGATTATACTAATAACGGTATAATCAGTATAGATGAAACTGTTCTTAAAGGAGCCATAGAAGGCAGGTTTGATGAAGTTGTCGATATGTTTTCCAGGGAATCATCGGTTAAATATACTCGTGATCTGAGTACCGCTGATACACTTCAGAGATTCAATGAAAGCGGTTTTTCCCAGAGAGTCAATGACATAATAAAGAAATATATTACAGTAACAAGAGATGAAGACGGAAATAAAGGGCTTCTGATTGAAAAAGCAGGAATTATAAATGATGCTTCTGAAGGATCAAACGCTCTTACAAGAAGAATAGATGAAATAAAGAAAAGGCTTGAAGAAGCTAATGATGAAATGGACAACAAGGAAAGAAGATACTGGTCACAGTTTACTGACCTTGAGATGGCAATACATAAGATGAATACACAGAGCAGTTATGTAACTTCAATGATGGAGAAATAGATATGAAACAAGAAAATATTTTAAAAGAGTATGCACAGAACAACATTTTACAGTCAACCCCTGAAGGTTTAATATTGCTTTTATATAACAAATGCATAAGCAATATTGAAATGGCAAAACACTGTTTAACCAAAAAAGATCTGGAGAAAACAAATTCATATATCCAGAAAGCCGAAGACATCCTTTATTATCTCAGATCTTCTCTAGATAAAGGATTTGCAATATCTAAACAACTGGATAACCTCTATGAATATGTCATTAATCAGCTTATTCTGGCAAACATTAAGAAAGACATGGAAAAACTGGATACTTGCCTTGCATTTGCAATACAGTTTCGGGATATGTGGATTGAGGCAACTGAGATAAGCAGAAAACAGAGAAGCAAAGCTGTTTAGCAAGTAAAACAAAACACACAAAACATATAGTATTGAATCAAAGAAACGCATATCTTAATAAAGCGTTTCTTTTTTGTTCTTCATATCTTTGTAATGTTTTTTCAACAGATTGAAATTTGAATCGGATATATCATGCTCTAACTTACATGCATCTTCGTATGCAGTTTTTTTATCAGAGCCAAGCGCTATAAAGAAAGCAGCGATCATCTCATGACGCTCATATACTTTTTGCGCTATTAAAAACCCTTTTTCAGTAAGAGTTATACCATTATCAAAGTCCATGTCTATAAGGCCTTCATTTTTAAACTGTTTCATCATTACGCTTACAGTCGGTTTAGAATAATTCATATATCTTGCGACATCTATTGAAATAACTCTTTTTTTACTCATAAGAAGTATCAGTATAGTTTCTAGATACATTTCCTGTGCTTCTGTTATCTGCATGTTTCCTCCGAAATTACAGTTAGTAATTAATAACTATAATTAGTATATACTAACCATTATAGGTCAGTCAATAAGCAAATATAGAGAAAATATATAAAAAGATTAATATATGCCTTTATAAACTAAAGATGATCATATTTAATCCGATATATCTATTGTGAGAAGAATTTGTACAGCTTCTGCTGAGACTGGATTCTCATAATTAAATGGGGGGTAATATGACGAGTAACATATTTAATGAACACATGCTGGAAGTATTCCTTTTTGAGACAACTGAACTAATGGAACAGCTTGAAGAGCAGCTTCTTCACATAGAGCAGTCAAAATATATGACAAAAGACGGAATAGATGAAATATTCCGCATAATGCATACAACAAAAGGGTCTTCAGCTATGATGCAGCTTGAAGAGATAAGCGTATTAACTCACAGATTTGAGGATTTGTTTTTCTATATAAGAGAAAATAACTTATTAAGTACAGATATTGATGAAATAACAGAATTAGGTTTTATAATGATTGACTTCATCAGAAACGAAATTGCCAAGCTTGAAGATAATAAACAAGCGGATGGCGATTCAGGGAATTTGAAAGACAGAATAAATATTTTATTAAATAAACTTAAAACTCCAGCAGCAGTTCATGATAATACAGAAAAGGTATCAGAAGAAACAAGCAGACCGGAAGTTACTGTTAATGATACTGATATTATACAAGTCCGAACGGATGAAGTGGAAGAAAAAAAAGGGAAATACTATGAAGCAAAAGTATTTTTCGATCCAGATTGCGGTATGTTAAATATCCGCGCATATACAGTTATAAGGAACATCACAGATTACTGTAATGACATTACTCACATTCCTGAGGGACTCATGGACAGTGAAGATGCCTCTAAGATAATTGCAAAAGACGGCTTCGTTATAAGGTTTTCAACTGACCATGAGTACAAGGAAATCGAAAAATTATTAAAAGAATCTCTTTTTGTTTCAGATATTAAGCTGGCAAGCATCACAAACCAAAAGGAAATTGAAAATCATACAGAGGAAAAAGAAGAGGAATCAGCCGATTTTGCACTAACAAATGATAATCAGAACGGTATAACTCAGAAAAAAAGTATCATAAGCGTTAATATAGAAAAAATGGATAAGCTCATGGATCTGGTTGGAGAAATTGTCATAACAGAGTCTATGGTGATAAACAATCCGGACCTTAAGGGCTTGCAGCTTGATAATTTCTACAAATCAGCAGCACAGCTTAAAAAACTGAATAATGAGCTGCAGGATGTAGTAATGTCAATAAGGATGATACCTATTGCTGCTACTTTCCATAAGATGCACAGGATCGTCAGAGATATGAATAAGAAACTCGATAAGAATGTAGAGCTGTATATATATGGAGAAGAAACAGAAGTTGATAAGAGCATAATAGATAGTTTAGGAGATCCTTTGATTCATCTGGTACGTAATTCCATGGACCATGGCATAGAAGATACTGAGACAAGAAAAAAGCTTCATAAACCAGAAAAAGGTAAAGTGATACTTGATGCTCAGAACAATGGCAGCGAAATAACTATCTCCATTCGTGATGATGGAAAGGGTCTTGACAGGCATGTTATTTATGAGAAAGCAAAATTGCATGGTCTTGTGTCCAAGGCAGAGGAGGAGATGTCTGATAAAGAAGTATTTGCATTGATTTTCCTTGCAGGATTCTCAACCAATACAGATGTTACAGAGTTTTCCGGAAGAGGTGTCGGACTTGATGTAGTAAGGAAGACAATAGAGAAGCTTGGCGGGAATATTTCTGTGGATAGTATAAAAGGTGAAGGAACGACTATAAACATGAGGATACCGCTAACTCTGGCAATAATAGATGGAATGAAAGTATCTGTGGGTAAAACTATCTTCACTATTCCGATAACCTCAATTAAAGAATCAATGAAAGTAAAAAAAGAAGATATAGTAAAAGACACGACCGGACGTGAAATGGTAATGATAAGAGGTAAAGCATACCCTGTAATCAGACTGCATAATCACTTTGAATTGGAAAGCGAAATCAATGACCTTACAGAAGGTATTTTAATAATGGTTGAATCAGAAGACAGCGCTTTCTGTGTGTTTGCTGACACTATAATCGGTGAGCAGCAGGTAGTCGTGAAACCTATTCCTGCATATATAGGCAAATGCCAGAATGGAAATTCAGGAATTGCAGGATGTGCGATTTTAGATGATGCGAATATCAGCATAATAATCGATGTAACTGGACTTCACAGTCAGATAATCAAGTAAAAGGAGAAAAGATATGGATAATGACAAAAACCAGATTCAGTTGGAAGAGGATACGCAGAAAGACAGATATCTTACATTCAGTATAGGAAACGAGTCTTTTGGAGTGGATATTAAATATGTAACAGAAATTATTGGAATTCAACCTGTGACGATAATACCTGAAGTTCCTGATTTCGTAAAAGGTATTATAAATTTGAGAGGCAAGATAATACCGGTAATTGACATCAGAGTGAAATTTAAGAAAGAAGAAGTTGCATATGATGACAGGACATGCATAATTGTTGTCGATGTTGATGAACTTACCGCAGGTTTCATTGTAGATAATGTAACTGAGGTAATAACGATCACAGGCGATGATATAGTATCACCTCCTGAATATAGGGAGTGTTTTCATAACAATTACATAAAAAATATAGGCAAAACTCCAAATGGAATAAAACTTCTGCTGGATTGCAAAATGATCTTGAGCGGGACTGAAGAAAAATTAGAAAGCTAAAAAGGCAGTAAATTGAAAAAACATATAAAACGAGTAAAACAGAGGAGGATAGTATGAAGTGGTATGTAAACATGAAGTTAGGTAAGAAGCTTGTAATAGCGTTTGTACTGGTTGCTTTAATTGCAGGAGCAGTAGGTATATTAGGTTATTCCAGCATGCAGGACATCAGAGCAAGTCAGACAAAGATTGCTACTGACACATTTCCAAGAGTGGAGAATCTTATTCTTACCAGAAAAGAAGCAACAGCGGTAATGCTGGGTCAAAGAGGACTTATGATGGACAAAATGAGAGCCCAGTCATTAAGAGATGCCCAGTATGTGTATATCGATAATGCAAGAGCAAATCTGACTATTGCATGGGATACAGTTATGGGATTCGATCAGAATGAGAAGATGAAGGATCTCTATTCAAGTGCGGACAAGTATCTGACTGCATTCATCAAAGAATCAGATAAATTGGATGAGATGGCAAAAAGAAAAGATGAAATGATACAAGGCGGCGCAAGTTATAGCGATATAGCTGTTCAGAATCTGGAAGAACAGACATATCAGCAGTCTTTAATAGTAAGAGAGGATTTTCTTGAATTTGATGATATAATCGGTCAGATTATTGATTTCAACAAACAGCTTTCTGATGAAACATATGCACAAGCAGAGCTAAGAGCACAGCAGGCAGCAATTTTCCTGATAATCATAGTAGGTGTAGCGATTATAGTATCAATAATCCTTGGAGTGTTGATAAGCAGAATGATTAGTAAACCAATAGAGCAAGTTGTCAACTACGCAAACAATATTGCTAATGGACTTCTTGATGATGAGATAGAAACTAATCTTAAGGACGAAATAGGTGACTTGCAGAAAGCATTTGCAAAGATACTGGAGTCACTCAATACTACTATGAAAGACATAAACGATGCTGCAGAACAGGTAACTACTGGTTCATCACAGGTTTCTGACGGAGCACAGCAGCTTTCACAGGGCTCTACCGAGCAGGCAAGCTCTATTGAAGAGATTTCAGCTTCGGTAACACAGATTGCAGAGCAGACCAAAGATAATGCAAAGAACGCAAATGAAGCTAACAGAGTCACGCTGGAAGTGAAAAAGAATGCTGCAAAGGGTGACAGCGAAATGCTTAACATGTTAGGGTCCATGAAAGACATAAATGATTCATCACAGAACATTTCCAAAATTATCAAGGTTATAGATGATATAGCATTCCAGACAAATCTGCTGGCTCTCAATGCGGCTGTCGAAGCAGCTAGAGCAGGACAGCATGGGAAAGGTTTTGCAGTAGTTGCTGAGGAAGTAAGGAATCTTGCGGCAAGAAGCGCAAATGCAGCTAAAGAAACAACAACTCTCATAGAAGGATCTATGGATAAGGTAAATGCAGGAACAAAGATTGCACAGGAAACTGCTAAAGCTCTTGATGAGATAGTTAAAGGTGTTGAGAAAGCTACTGAGATCGTTTCTCAGATATCCAGTGCATCTAATGAGCAAGCTGCAGCAATAGAACAGTTGAATGAAGGTTTGAACCAAGTATCAAAAGTTGTTCAGAATAATTCAGCTACTGCAGAAGAGAGCGCTGCTGCAAGCGAGGAACTTTCATCACAGGCAGTTTTACTAAAAGAAATGGTGAACAGATTCAAGTTAGCTAAGAATGTGGATACAAAACCAGTAAAAAAAGTACCTTCATCAGGGACAAAAGTGACGAAAAAGGCTCCAGCACAAATAAGTCTTGATGATGACTTCGGGAAGTATTAGAAAGGGGGATTTCCCCTTTTTTAATACGGGGAATGGAGGTCTGAAATGAAAAATCTAAAAATATCCGGGAAACTGGTAATGATGGTTCTTCCTTCAATGATAGTTCTTTTAGCAGTAATATTGTTTTCATCCTTTAATACATTGAATGTATATAATAGAGCATATCAGAGTATGTATGAAAAACTGTATGCCAACACTGAATTGTTATTAAATGCTGACAGAGATCTTTATCAGGCTTTGCTAGCAGAACAGGAATTGATGCTGGGTCAAAAATCTCTTACAAATAAGGAAAAGACAGAGCTCATGAATAGCTATGCTGAGAACTATAATCAAGCAAAAGACAGAGTACAGTCAGTGTATGAGAATATAAAAGACGACAGTATTCTGTATAAGGAGTTTACGCACTCTGAGTCAGGATTGAATTTCAAAACACTTGTTGAGCAATTCAACGCATACTTTGACAAATGGATAGCGGAATACGATCCTTCAACGGGAAAAGGCAACTATGATAATGCTGTAGGATACTTCGAACAGGCAAGAAGCAATATTGATATTGCAAGCCAGCTCCTTGATGAATATTCAATAGCTGAAGCAGATTCAGAGAGTAAAGGTATAAATCAAAATATTATAGTATTTGTGATTTTAGGAGTTGTTATTTGCGCATTACTTGCAATTCTTGCAGAAGGCGTTGCTAAAACTATAAAGAAACCTGTTAAGACTCTGAAGACAATAGCAGACAGGCTTTCTGAAGGAGACTTGACTGTATACAGTGAAACCGAGTCAAAAGACGAGTTAGGAGAGCTGCAGAGAGCTTTTAATAAGACTGCAATGAATTTAAGAGAAACTTTGTCCGAAATAAACAATTCATCAGAGCAGGTAGCAGTAGGATCGACCCAGGTATCAAACGGAGCCCAGGAATTATCTCAGGGGTCTACTGAGCAGGCAAGTGCAACCGAGCAAATTGCTCAGACTGTTGGGAAGATGCGTGATATGATAGTACAAAACACTAAAAATGCAGAGAGTGCCAATGAGATTTCAGCAATAATGGGAAAAGATGTAATAACTGGCAATAGTGAAATGGATAACATGCTTAATTCCATGAAAGCAATCAATGCCTCCTCTCAAAATATTTCGAAAATAATAAAAGTTATTGACGACATAGCATTTCAAACCAATCTGTTAGCATTAAATGCAGCAGTTGAAGCAGCGCATGCTGGTCAGTATGGCAAGGGTTTTGCAGTAGTTGCTGAAGAGGTTAGAAAGCTTGCTGCAAGAAGTGCAAATGCTGCAAAAGAAACTACAATATTAATTGAAGAATCAATAGATAAGGTAAATACGGGTACAAAAACAGCTCAAGGAACAGCTGATGTTCTTGACAGAATAATTGAAAACATCAGACAGACAACAGAACTTGTAAAAAATATTTCTGAGTCTTCTCATGTACAGGCATCAGAAGTAGAGCAGCTTAATATTGCAGTTAACCAGATATCTTCAGTGGTACAGAGCAACTCGGCAACCGCAGAAGAAAGCGCGGCTGCAAGTGAAGAGTTAAATTCGCAGGTAGTTATGCTTAAGGAAATGGTAAGCAGATTTAAACTGGAGTAGGAGGATAAAAAAGATGACGACTCTTAATTATAAGAACGATCTGCTAAATGAAATGAACGAAAACTCTAGCAGAGATATGTATCTGACATTCAAAATAGAAGAAGAAGAGTACGGATTTGATATTTCAAGCGTAACTGAGATAGTAGGAATGCAGCCTGTAACACCTATTCCGGAAGCAGCGAATTACATTAAGGGCATAATCAATTTAAGGGGAAGAATAATACCTGTAATTGATCTAAGACTGAAATTCGGGAAACCTGAAAAAGAGTATAACGAACGGACATGCATAATAGTAATCAGTTATGGAGATATGACGATAGGCTTCATTGTTGATAATGTTTCTGAAGTCATTACACTGAAGGAAGACCAGCTTGTTCCTCTGCCTTCATATGGAAAAGACCTAACCAGTAATTATGTAAAGACTATTGGAAAAGCAGACAATGGCATTAAACTGCTTCTTGACTGCAACAGGATTATAAGATCAGATGAGTTAAACATTATAGAAGGGTTAATTAGCGAACCATAGAATGATTAAGATAAGCGATAATGAATTTAGAAGACTGGTCGTTTTTGTAAAAAGAAATTACGGTATTAATCTTTCTCAAAAACGAAACTTAATAGAAGGAAGGCTGGGCAATATTGTTGCAGCTAAAGGCTTTAATGAGTTTTCAGGCTATCTGGATTACGTTTTCAGCGAAAAAGGTACAGAAGAGATAATCAATATGATAAACAAACTTACGACAAACCATACGTTTTTCATGCGTGAGTCCTCCCATTTTGATTACTTTAAGCAGACGGTGCTTCCATATTTAAAAACTAATAAAGATAGTTATGATCTAAGATTATGGAGCGCCGGATGCTCATCTGGAGAAGAGGCATATACTCTTGCTATGATAGTTGATGAATTTTTTGAAGGTAACAAGGAACCTTGGGAAAAAACGATGCTTGCAACAGATATTTCCACAAATGTTCTCGAAAAAGCAGAAAATGGCATATATGAGCATTCATCAGTCTTAAAAATGCCAAAATCATATCAGGAGAAGTATTTTGTCCAGATAAGCAAAGACCAGTATCAAGTAGTTTCCCGCATAAGACAGAGAATAGTATTCAGGAAATTTAATCTGATGACGGAAAAATTCCCTTTCAAAAAAAAGTTCGATGTAGTATTCTGCCGCAATGTAATGATTTACTTCGATAAAGAAACGAAAGAAGCACTTTTAGGGAAAATATTTAACTGCATGGAAGAAGGAGGATATCTGTTTGTAGGACAAGCAGAATCCATTACAAGATCAAGCACAGGCTTTACTTATGTAATGCCTTCAATATACAGGAAGGTATAAAATGAGAGAAACAGTGAGAGTACTAATTGTTGATGATTCAATGTTTTTCAGAGAATATATGGCTGAAGGATTGAAAAATCAAGCAGGTATTGAAGTAGTAGGGTTTGCCAATGACCCATATGATGCAAGAGACAAAATACTGGAATTAAAACCAGATGTACTTACTCTGGATGTGAATATGCCCAGGATGTCAGGAATAGATTTTCTTAAGAAACTGCTTCCCCAATATCCTATTCCAGTTGTTGTAATAAGTTCCGCTAGCTCCAATATATTTGACGCATTAAATGCTGGGGCTGTAGATTTTCTTAAAAAACCAGATATTAAAGATAAGGATAAAGACATGTTTTTTAAGGAACTGGCCGTAAAGATAAGAGTGAGCTCTGATGTAAAGTATATAAATATAAAGCCTGAAGAAACAAGACAGACAGTTAAAGGCGTATCAAACATAAAGGATGTAGACAAATATGTTATTGCTATGGGGGCTTCAACAGGGGGAACTGAAGCCTTGTTTGATATAATAAGCAGATTGCCTGTAAATCTTCCTGGTATAGTAATTGTACAGCATATGCCTCCGGTTTTTACGAAGATGTATGCTGACCGACTCAATCAACAGACTCCTTTCGAGGTAAAGGAAGCAGAGGACTGTGATGTTATCAAGAAAGGAAGAGTAATAATAGCTCAAGGCGGTATCCAGATGCGTATTGCAAAAAAGTCTAATGAATACTTTGTTAAGATTTCTGGTAACGAAAAACACAGCGGGCATTGTCCTTCTGTTGATGTATTATTCCAATCTGTTGCAGAAACTGCAAATGGGAATGCTCTTGGAGTTCTTCTTACAGGAATGGGTGTTGACGGAGCAAAAGGGCTTTTGGAAATGAAAAAAAGAGGAGCTTATACAATAGGCCAGGATGAAGCCTCCTCAGTAGTGTATGGAATGCCGAAAGCTGCATATTCGATTGGCGCGGTAAGCACGCAACTGTCTTTGGCAGATATTCCTGGCAGGATAATGAATTATTTTAAAAATGTATAGGAGATACATATGATTGATATAGATGAGATTAATGAAATGCAGGTTGATATACTCAAAGAGATTGGAAATATTGGTTCAGGAAATGCAGCTACATCTCTATCTTTAATTCTTAACGGAAGGATAAGTATTGATGTACCTGATGTAAAAATAACCGATGTTGAAGGTATTTCGAATATACTCGGAGGACCAGAAAACCAGGTAGCAGGAGTTTTGGTGCTGATGAAAGGGGATATAGAAGGAATGCTTCTCTTTCTGTTGGAAAAAAACGCAGTAGAACACCTGCTTAAATCTCTACTTAATGAAAAGATCAGCAGCCTGCTGGACATTTCAGAAATGGGTCTTTCAGCCTTAATGGAAATCAGTAACATTCTTTCCGGTTCATATATTAATGCTATAGCTCAGCTGCTGGACTACAAAATAACGCTGGAAGCTCCACGTATTGCTATTGATATGGTCGGAGCAATACTAAATTATCCTGCATCGGTGTTTGGGATAATGAAAGATGAGCTTATGCTTATAGAGGAGTGTTTCTATTCTGGAGATAAAATGTTTAAAAGCAATCTTCTTATAATGCCAGAACCAGTGTCTCTTGATAAAATGTTTAAAAAGCTAGGTGCTTTATGACAGGTAAACAGATTGTAATAGGAATATCCGATTTGAATGTAGCAAACTCGCCAGATGAGCTTATATCCTATGCACTGGGATCCTGTGTTGGAATATGCCTTTATGATAAAGCGAGCAAAGTTGCGGGACTTTCACATATACTCTTGCCTGATTCCAGCACTTATAAGGAAGTTGAACCTAAGAAATTCGCAGATACAGCCATAAAAATGCTTATAGATAAAATGATCATAGCAGGATGCAGAAGAAATAATCTGACTGCAAAAATTGCAGGAGGAGCTAATATGTTTTCCTGGTCAGGTGAAACAGTAGGGGATAAGAATATCAAAGCAGTTCAGATTCAACTGATGAAACATGGAATACCAATACTGGCAAAGGATGTCGGGGGAGATTATGGCCGCACCGTATCTATATGCGCGGAAACAGGAACAGTAACAATCAAAGCTCTGACTAAAGGTATTAGGACTTTATAGTCAGTTTTTTATTATCAGCATATCCTTAATGTCATGTTCATTTACAATTGCAATTATCACCTTAAGAACATATGGAAAGAGTTTTGCTCTTTCCTGTAAATTTATATTAATATCTAAATTATCAAAATAATCCAGGCAGAAGGCTTTTAGTTTTTCTACTGCCTTATCAGACACTTCAGTGATAGTTTCCTGTTTATTTATAAAAATATCGAATTGAGGTATTCGGGCTGTATATGTGCAATTATCCGAATACTCAACAGAGACATATATATTATATTCGTCTAACAGTCTTTCTATATGTTTTATGCTAAACAATGAAAGGATATCCCGATTCCTCTTGATAAAAACTGGATGGGTTCTTATGGACAAATCAATACTTTCGCTCCATTCTTTTCTAACCTCTGTAGAGTTTTTGATCTCCATAAATGCCCTCCATCAAGTTTCACTATAAATAGATTTTATACTTGAATAGGATATTAGTAAAGATAATCATCAACAAAGAATTATTTAACAAATTTCTTTATTGCTTGAACTAGTTTCCCTTCCTGAAAAGGCTTTACTATGAAATCCTTTGCTCCTACCTGTATGGCTTCCATAACCATATCCTGCTGTCCCAAAGCTGAGCACATTATGACATTCGCTTTTGAATCAATCCTCCTAATTGTCTTCAAGGCATCAACACCGCTCATTTCGGGCATTGTGATGTCCATAATAACAAGTTCCGGCTGCAGTTCCTGGTATTTTTCAACAGCTACCAGACCATTTTGCGCTTCTCCTGCAATCAGGATGTTGTTTCTTGAGAGAATATCTTTAATCATCATTCTCATAAATGCCGCATCATCTACAATCAATACTCCCATAGTCATATATTCTTACCTCTCTTTATATATTGTTTTTATCAAGTATTTCTGAGATTCTCATCCCATAATATTCATCTATTACAACAACTTCGCCTCTGCCTATAGTCTTGTTATTTATGACTATATTCACGTCTTCACCAACAAGCTTATCAAGTTCAATGATAGTACCGCTTGTGAATTTCAATATTTCGCTTATTGGTTTTTTGACTCTCCCCAGTTCAATGGATACTTCCAGAGGAACATCCATTAAAATGTCATACCTGCTTCCTGACATAGCTGGAGGTCTCTTTTCATCTCCGAATGTCTGAAGTTCAACATTTTGGATATTTACTTTCTTGGGTGGGTCGGAATAATTAGGCTTCTGTATATTATCATGAGTCTCTGTGTGTTCCTCATGTGGCTTTTCCATGTACTGGCGCTTGACCTGACTGATCATTTCCTTTGCAAAATCAATAGACATGACAAGCATTATTTCGCTTTTTAGAGTATCTTCAACATCAAGATCAAATATAGTAAGGACTATCTTTTCGTTGTCTGTGAAGTCATCAATAGATTCTGTTGAATAATCAGTAATCGTGACATCAGGTGTGGATATGTTAAGCCTGATATTCATCATTTCGGCTAAAGCGGTAGAAGATGCTCCGATCATCTGATTCATAAGCTCTCCAGCAGCGCTTAGATTCATCTCATCAATAGGGCCTTCCTTTGCTACTCCTTTTCCACCCATCATTATATCTGTAATAATCTTTACATCTTCATCTTTCAGATTAAGAACATTTTTACCCTTAATTCCTTCAATATATGTAATTTCAACTGTTACATAAGGCATTGCATATTCACTAGGCATCTTATTATGTTCTAGAATCATTACTTTAGGCGTGGTTATGTTAACTTTCCTATTAAGAATTTTTGAAAGAGCTGTGGCAGAATTACCCATTCCGATATTCCCAATTTCGCCCAGCATATCTATATCTTCTTCAGTCAGCGAAACATCATTATTCCCGTTAATAAGCTTGTCTATCTCTTCTTGAGTGAGTTCTTTTGCCATATTAATTAGTCCTTTCTATATGCTCATTTATCTTTATAGCATAGTGATTGTTTTTCTGCCCTATGTCAACTTTGAATTTTGGTATGTTGTTTAGGAGAAGTTCTGCATTTTCACTTGTTTTCTTCTTAAGTTTTATTACATCTCCTGCTTGTATCCTGTCAAATTCATCAAGTGTGAGATATGCTTTTCCAAGACTGCAGACCATTTCAACAATGTTGTTGACAATTCTGGTTTTTATATATTCCTCATGGGAAATGCCATCTTCTTTTGAACTTCTTGTATATCCTTGTGTGGAGGAAATGATTTTAAGAACCGGTTCAATCAAAAGATACGGAATGCAGAAATTTATAAATCCTTCATTTTCTGCAATTTGCGCTTTAAGAGTTATTATAGCGATTATATCGCTTGGAGCTGCAATCTGTATATGCTGTCCCATATTCTCCACCCTTTCAAGTTTTATGGCTAGTTCAACAAGACTTTTCCATACATCTATCATCGGCTGAATAAAAACTTTCAATACTCTTTTTATAAGATTTATTTCAATTTCAGTAAAACCAGAGAAAATTGTTTGTTTGTTATTGCCATCACCACCGAGCAGTAAGCTGATCATGCCCTGAACGACTGAATAAGAAAGTTCCACAGAAGCATTATGCTCACTGTCCTTAATGCCGAAAATGCCTATAAGAGAGGATTTTGGAACGGAATTCGTATATTCAAAAAAAGTCTGTTCCTCAATATATGTCACTTCAAAAAAACACGAGCTTCTTACGAAATCTGAAAGTTTTAAGGAAAGAAGTTTCGCAAAATTACCAAATATATCTTCTATCGCTCTGACCTGTTCTCTAGTAAATTTATTCGGTCTGCTGAAATCATAAGGTTTGATTTTATCTTTTTTTACAGAAACAGGTTCTTCGCCAGGGGATATAAGGCTTTGTATTAATTCATCTATTTCTGATTGTGATAATATATCCTTCATATCTTCCTCCTACTGTATTATCAGTTCTAAAAAGAACACATTCTGAATACTGTCAATTCCAAGTGCAGTCGAAAGGACTTTTTTTATACGTTCCCTGAGCATCTGCTGTATATCATCTTTTAAATATTCCTCTTCAGTTGTATTCCTTAAGACATTTATTATTGTGTCAGTCAGAATGTAATTGTGTTCCTGAATATAAAGAAGATCCTCTTCGTTAGTTATTTCAATCATGAAGGAAGCCTGCACGAAACCATTGCTGTCCTTCATATTTGTTATAAATGCTTCTTCAGTAACATATTTGAATAAAGGAGGTTCTTCCTCTTCTGCAGTTTCTGTCGGTGTGGGTGAAGGTTCAGGTGTTTTATATGCATTAGTATCTGGAAACGCGATAAGGATAACAAATGTCAATGCTACTGTAAGCACTACTGTAATGACTATGATTAATAAATTTTTCATTCATCTTCCTCCGCTTTTTCTATTACGATATCTGTTCTTCTGTTCAAAGCCCTTCCTTCTTCGGTATCATTTGATGCTATGGGGTTATTTTCTCCATAACCTTTTATTTCTATTTTATTTGCTGGAAAAAGCCCTTCTCTCTGTATAAAGTAAAAAACATTTAATGCCCTATATATTGATAGTTCGAAGTTATCTCTGTATCTGGTTGTGTTTATCGGGATATCATCAGTGTTTCCTTCAATAACCAATTTGTCCAGATAATCTTCATACTGAGAGATTACTCCCAGTATAACAATCAGGACATCCAGAGCATCCTCATCAAGATCAGCATAACCTGAATCGAATAATATCTTATTAGTAAATCTGAGTATGATGCTGCTTTCTGTTTGAATTACATCCATATCCCATTTATTGCCTTCAGCATTGATTACTTTGATAAGATCTCCATATAAATCTCCAAAAGCTTCTTCTACACTATACCCATCATCTTTTGGCGAATCATTCTCATTATCTTGTTCAGGCGTCTCAGTTCCTGAGTTTACAAGTGGGATTGAATCACCGCTTTCCACTATAGAACGGATGATATTGGACTTATCTTTGGATGAAGTAACTTCCTTCTTAATCGGACTGAATTCGCGTTGCTCGCTGTGAGTATTTATTCCTGCCATTCCTCTCATTGATTCAACGATTTGCTGCCACTTGACAGCATCTATGGTTGAAGAAGCAAAAAGCATGATGAAGAAAGTCAGCAGTAAAGACATTATATCCCCATATGATACTACCCAGTCAGCTGCGCCTTCTGGGGGATCAAACTTTTTCCTCTTCACTTTCTTCTTTCTTCTCCTTTCCGCTTTTTATAATATATGAGCTTAATTTCTCTTTGATTAAATACGGAGATTCGCCGGCCTGTATTGCAAGTATGCCTTCAAGCATCATGGTTTTATTTTCCACTTCGGTATCACTTATAAATTTAAGCCGTCCTGCTGCCGGGATGAAGAGCACATTTGCTAAAAATGCTCCATAGAATGTTGTAACAAGAGCTACAGACATACTTGTGCCGAGGTTTGAAACATCATTGAGTTTCTGCAGCATGTTTATAAGACCTATCAGAGTACCTATCATTCCAAAAGCAGGTGAAAGTTTTGCTGCCTGTCCATATATGTCCTGTATCAGTTTGTCGTGCTGCTCAGTTATTGATATCTCGCTTTCCAAAGTATTTCGCGCATCTTCAGGACTGGTTCCGTCTACTATGAGAAGAAGGCCTTTCTTGAAGAAATCATCTTTCATTTCCTCGGTATATTTTTCTAGAGCAAGCAATCCTTCCTTTTTTGATGCATATGCAAGTTCAACAATTTTATCAAGAATAGCTTTTCTGTTCGGAGTCTTATATTTGACGACTTTAGTAAATGCTTTTATGCTTGTTATAAGATCCTTCAGTGGGTAATTGCACAACAAAGCACCGATAGTCCCTCCTATAACGATATAGATAGAAGGAAGATCATAAAAAGTAATTATTTGTCCGTTTTCCAATATGCCGTAAATAACCAGCAATATTGCTAAAACTACACCCACTAAAGCCATTTATACTACCTTTGTCCTTATTTGTATTTCCGCTTTGTAAGCTATAACTTTATCAATAACCTGCATAGCGGTTTCTTTAACAATATATTTGTCAGCATTCATCATTTTTATGACAGTATGGGGGTTCTCCTCTATCTGCAGTATTAAATCACAATTCAGTATTATAGGTTTATCATTAATCTGCGTAAGTTGAATCATTTATTACCCCCATCAGCCATTACCTTTTCAGGTTTACGAGTTCCTCAAGAATTTCATCAGAAATCGTAATTATCCTCGAATTTGCCTGAAATCCTCTTTGTGTTACTATCATTTCTGTAAATTCGGTCGCAAGGTCAACATTCGACATTTCAAGAGAAGATGTTGCTATTGAACCTCTGTCACCAGTGTTTGCCACTCCGACATTTGCTTCACCTGAGTTCCAAGTAGTACAAAACATGTTTCCGCCAACTTTCTGTAAACCGTTATAAATGATGAAATCGCTAGAGTGGAAATATGTTCCTGCAGTCCGTTTGTGAACTGGCCGATTATCATCCCATCGCTGCTTATACTGAGTGTTTCCAGTTCGCCAGAAGTGTAACCGTCCTGTGAGGATTTTATGGAAGTGCTGTTTGAATACTGGGTAAAGCCTACAGGATCAAACGTTATGCTTCCCGTAGGGAAAGTAATAGAATCAGCTCCATTAGTGAAAGATATCTGGACTTCAGGTATGGTGCTTTCTGAAGTGCTGAGTTTGCCTGAAGTGCTGAAGGCCAGTGTTCCGCCTGTTGCACCGGAAGAAATACTCATAAAGTCATCGCTTTCTGTTAATGCGAAAGTATATGAATTTGGTGTGGCAGATTTCATGAACTTAAACGTTACTGTATGTGATTCTCCTAATGAATCATAAATAGTAAGGTTGTGAAGTGCAGCATTCTCATCGTTAAGGGCATCATATTCCAGTGTCTCGCTGCTTATATTTCCTGTTACTGTTATTTTTGCAGTGCTTCTGGCCTGCATTTTCAGATTGGAAAAATCAACAGGTTCGGTTGGTTTGCTTGTATCAATATTGCCTGTACTGTGATTTTTATTCCATCCCATTACTTTATATCCGCTTCCGTTTACCAGATTGCCGTCTTTATCTACATTGAAGCTGCCTGCTCTTGTGTAATAAATACCAGAACCATCTGTAACAACGAAAAAGCCCTCACCGTCAATTGCTAGATCATTAGGGTTATCAGTTGCCTGTATGCTTCCTTTAGACATGTTAGTTGTGACATTTCCAATACTGACACCTAATCCTATCTGCTGAGGGTTTATTCCACCTCTTCCGTTTTCTGTCGGTTGTGCAGCGCTTGCAACAAGCTGACTGAACAGTTCTTCAAAAACGATATTACTGCTTTTAAATGCAGTGGTATTGACGTTTGCGATGTTGTTGCCGATTACATCCATTTTCTTCTGATGGGAAAGTAATCCGGACACTCCAGAGTACATTGATCTTAACATCCTCTTTCTCCTCTCAATTATTTGTTTTAGCGAATATGAGCAGTCTCATATTATATTTTTAATATACGTGTAATACATTTTCCATGTATATTGATTCATTGTCCAGGTTGAGCATGATGGTATCATCCTGTATAGTAATACTCTGTACAAGACCTTCGGTATATCGTGTTTCAGTACTGCCTTCAGTCATATATGTTCCGATAATAGTTTTACCGATATAATCAAGTGCACTCATTCCGCCAAGTTTTGAACTAATGCCATTTACACTGTCTAGCATTGAAAACTGAGTAATCTGGCTCATATACTCGAAATCATTCATAGGTTCCATAGGATTCTGATTCTGCATCTGTGAAACAAGAATGCTGAGGAAATCTTCCTGGTCAAGTGTCGTTGAATCTTTGGCTTTTGTTTCATTTACATATTTTGTTGTTTCATCAATAGGTACTATATTCATCTTCCCTCCTAGATATATATGTTTATTGAGTTATTCAGGACATGAGAAGCAGCAATCTCCTGTTCTTTCAAAGGAGCATCCTTATCAGTTAAAACAGTAGAATGGTGAAATGCTGACTGCTGGTTGAATTGTCTTTCACTAAACCCTGATCCATTCGCAAAACTGTCAGACTGAGTGAAATTAAAAGCAGATTTTTCACTAATACTTATCTGTTCTACTTTAAAACCTTTTTCCGATAACATGATGTTAAGATCCTCGACTTTCGCATTCAAAAGTCTGTTTGTTTCACTTTTTTCTGTTAATATGCCAAGTCTTATGCTTTTGTCCTTTATAACGGTTTCAATTTCAATTATTCCCAAATCGTCTTTTAGTATACTCATCTCGATAATATTCCGGCCATCTTTTGAAGACATACCGATTCTTTCGACGATGCGGTCTAAAAGCTCATTGTTCTGTATTAAAGTTGAATTGTTTTCATTATTATTCATTCTTACCAACCCATCCCTGCTGTTAATATTATCGGCAGAAACTGCAGCTTCTTGAGTTTCTGGAGCAACAAATTCCGAAATTAGTCGGGTATCTTTTTTAATATCCGTCTCATCAGAAAAGCTATTAATTTTAGTGATAGAACTATCGTTTTGCTTTATTTCATAAGCCTTTTTTAGATCATACACAATGTTATTTCTGTTGTCGAAAAGCATATCCACATTACTTTTTTCACTTTCGGGAAGTCCTTTTACATGTTCTTCTTTAGTGTTTAGATGATTATCAGAATTTTTACTTATAAAAGGCTTAAAATCTTTTATTGATTCATTATTTTGTATATTTATGCTATTGTCTGATAAATCTGAGTTTGTATTCTGGGTAAAAGGGAAATTTTTTAGAGAAAATGATTTTTCATTTGCATTGCTTATATTATCCCTTTGTTCAGGAATATTCAGTTCAGTATCTTCTATATGCATATTGAGCGGGTAGAATTTTCCTGTTTTATCATCAAGCCTGTCATATTGCATATTCTTTGTCTTAATAATATTTTGGGAATCATTATCTTTGAAAGAAGTATCGGGTGCATTTATGATTCTGTGTAAAACTGATATATTTCTGAAATTGCTCAAAGTATTAAATGAGGTATCCTGATATGGCTTCATGTTTTCTTTTATAGGATCATTGTTATAGACAACAGGAATATCATTTACTGCGTTTGTCTTTAATGGTTCTGTTTTATAAGGAATTGTTTTCTCTTCTTTAAGGTTATCTTTAAAGTAATAAAACACCTCTTCAGATATGATTTCATCAGACTCTTCAGAAGTGTCTTTATTAAATAGGGGAATCAGCTCGGTTTTCAGTTCTTCAAAGCTGTTGCTGTTTTTCTCGGACTGAACACCGCCTGACAATATCAGGTTGTATAATTCAAGAATCTTATTAAATGGGATGTTATGTTCCGTAAAACCATTTTCAGCTTCTGATTTTGCGATTGATTCGCAAGAATGAGTACTTATCAATGATTGTATGGACTCAGATATAAAGTTTGGTATTTTTAACACATTGCAGCCTTCCTTAATTAAGCTTACTTAATATATCGGCTGCTTTCTGTGTTTCCATTAATTCTAAAATAGCTGCAACATTATCTGTTTTCATAGTTTTTAATATTTTAGCTATCTGCTGCGCATCAGACATGGAACCTAGAATTTTAGCTGCGTTCTTAGGCTCCATTGCTTGATAGATTTTTCCAAGTTCAGTAACTTCCAGAATACCGTTTTCGAACTGATTTATTCTTTCAAGCAGTTCAGTTTCCCTTGCTTCAAGGTCGGCTTTTTCAGTTTCGAGCTGCTTTTCGGAACTTTCGAGACGGGACATCCTGGCTTCGAAATCAGCTTTTGCAATCTCAAGTTCCTCATATTCAGCAACTAAAACCGCTCTTTCCTCTTTAAGCATATCATTTTGCGCGGTATCCAGTTTTTGAGCATATTCAAATTCTAACCTTTTAACAAGCACTTCCTTTTCTTTTCCAAGAAGCTGAGTTGTTATTTCATCTCTTAAGGATGTCCTCCATCCTGTCCAGTCGAAAATGAATATAAGCAGTATTGAAGCAAGCAGTGAAATGCCTAATACCAGTATTATCTGTTTAAAAGGTATTTTAAACTTCTTTTTTGGTTTTGCTTCGCTATCTTCCTCTGTTGCTTTTTCAGGTTCTATAATATCAGAATCATCATTCTTGTCCTTTTTTTTAAAAATAGAAGACAGGCTTATCTTTTTTGATGACTTGCTATCATCATCCATAAGCTCTTTTTCCTGATTGTCTGGTTTTTTGATATTCTTTTTCATTTATTCAATCCGCCTTAGATATGTATTTATTATTAATAAGTTCCTCTATTTCTCTTTCCTCATATTTTTTTATTGAATCAAGAAATTGGGAATATTTTTTTTCCCTAATTTTTTCAAATGCGGAACATTTGATTTTTGCTTTTTTAAGATCTTCCAGTCTTTGCATTTTTATTATTTCAAGCCTGTCTAGCTCTTTTTTTAAAGATTCATCCCTTTTTGAAAGTTCATCAATGTATACTTTAATTTGTTTAAATCCATTTGCATTGCAGTTAGTGTAAAGCTTTTTCTCACAGGAAACTATTGAATTATGAAGAGCTGCCCGTTCATGTTCAACTTTTTTTATTGCATCAGAAGTTTCTTTAAGCTTTAATGCGCATTCATCCTTTTGGGTGACTGCTTCATCTAGTACTACTTGTAAAGAAAATTTAAATGCTTTCATAGTTTCCTTTCTAAATAATCAGGCTTTCAAGAGTTGAGAGCGTATCTTTATAAAGAACTGTATCCTGAACATTCTGTCTTAAAAACCCGTTTATGTTTTCGATATTTTTCAATGCTCTGTCAATTTCCTTATTGCTTCCTTCTTTATACGCTCCTATTGATATAAGGTCCTTGTAATTTTCATATGTGGACATTATATTCCTTACCTGCATTGCTGATTGGTAATGCTTCTGGTCGATAATGTCAGGCATAACTCTGCTAATGCTGTTTAAAACATCTATAGCGGGATAATGATTCTTTGAAGCTATTGTTCTTGATAGGACAATATGACCGTCAAGAATACCTCTTACTGTATCAGATATGGGTTCATTCATTTCATCACCTTCAACAAGGACTGTATATATTGCGGTAATACATGAATCTTCATTATATCCTGTTCTTTCTAGAAGGCGGGGAAGTACTGATAATACTGAAGGAGTGTATCCTCTTGCAACAGGAGGTTCTCCCGCTGCGAGTCCTACCTCGCGTTGAGCCATTGCGAAACGTGTTAATGAATCCATCATTAGAAGCACATTCTTATTCTTATCGCGAAAATATTCTGCTATAGCTGTTGCAGCCAATGCGCATTTAATACGTATTATTGCAGGCTGATCAGATGTTGCTACAAGCACTATGGATTTTTTTAAACCTTCTTTCTTCAAATCCTTTTCAATGAAATCATTGACTTCACGACCTCTTTCACCGACTAAAGCGATTATATTGATATCGGCAGAAGAGTTTCTTGCAATCATACCTAAGAGCGTGCTTTTCCCGACGCCTGTACCAGAGAAGATTCCAAGCCTCTGTCCTTTTCCGCATGTTAAAAGAGAATCAATTGCT